>SMXJ01000100.1 GCA_004356305.1 Bacteroidota bacterium
AGGATTGTTGAAGCATCCATTGACGGATATCGGCTTGGAGAATTTCATTGCCGATTATAAAAAAGGGAACTAAAAAACAAAACCCAACACATCAGGTTGGGTTCTTCACTCCAAATAATGAACCACCAATAGGGTAGGTCAGTTCTTAATTCAGATACCCCAATAGCTCTGCTTCGATAGAATAATTGAATATATTGGTGTTTCCATTCAGTATGGTTCCTCGATCGTCCACAATTATCGCTTTATTCACAGATTCAATGACCAGTTTTTCGGCCACCTCGATGTTTTCAACCTGGTATTCCATCAGTGGGTTATAACCGGAATTCTTAACTACTTTCAACCACTTTTTAAAATGTAGGTCGATATTGATGCCGATGAAATCGTATTCAGGGTATTTTGTCTGCAACTCGTCCGCGCGGGTGTGGATTTTCTTATAATGGCTTATCGATTGGCCCGACCAAAAATAGAAAAGCGTTGGTCTACGTATAGTACTGTGTAAGTCCTTTACCATATTTTCGGTTGTGAGTAATTTCACATTCGGAATAATATGCCCCGGGGTAATATTAATAGTGAGATACGCAAGCTCAGTGACTTCTTTATGATCGCTTTTATTTGTGCTCAGTTTTAAAAATTGATCGAGCATTTTATTTTCATTTTCTTCACTTTTGGCGTTTAAAAAATAGCGATGTGCACTAGTACGCAAAAGGCTGTTCTTTAAAGAATCGTTGGTTACGAGACTGTCTATGAGCTGACTTTTATAATAGTTGTGCAAAAATGAATTACGATCGTAATCTTCCTTATCCTTATATAGTTCGAAAGCCAGATTGTCGAGATAGAACCCAAGGTATCGGTAATAGGGATAATAACTACGCAATTGCTCATTACCCAGATCTATTTTTTTTCTGAAATGATAAAAGCTTTCAGGAATTTCAACGCTTTTATCGTAGATCTTCTTTCTGGCATTCGTTGAAATGTAGAGCTCTTTTTTAGAATAGATATCATAATTTATCGAAGCGATTGCCACTTCCTTAAATCTTTCCGAAGGGTCTTTTATAGAGATAAACTCGTCATACATTCGATTGCGACTCTGCAGGAGGGAGTCCATTTTATTTTCGAATTCAGCTGGAGATAACAAATACATTTTCGGCATTAATTCATTCTCCCGCTCGTTCAGTAAAAACAAATCGATCATGAAATTGTTTTTATGAGCTCCTTTTCCGGTGAAAGACAAAGATTCGTCAAACTCCACCGTATTTACCCGTAGCATTATGCTATCCCCGGGTTCCATGAAAAGCGCCTGATATTCGTGGTGAATAAAAAAGTAGATCCCCGGTTCCATTTGCTCGATACGATAAATGAAAAAGTTGTTCTCATCGAGGGGAATGGTATCAATTATCTTTCTGCTCTTAGTAATAATTACATAATCCTTCTTCGGATTGACAATTTCTCCGCCAATCCAAGCACTCCCACAATCGTTCTTAGAAGTTTGATCGCAAGAAATAAATAGAATACAGACAATAAAAGGGAAAAGTATTTTTTTTATCCTACCCAAGTTTTTTAGATTATTTCCACAAAAATATGAGACTAAACACGCAATCTTGTTAATTACAAGTTAAAAGATAATAGTTAAATGCCAAGGTTGTCAAAAAGGAAATCTATTGTTGTAAAGGAAAGAAAGTAAGAAGTGGGAATTATACCCTAAATAATATTCAAATTGAAACGGTCTTGGGGGAACAAATTCTGAGTATGAATAAAATTATACACTTCATGTTCATTCTATTTCTTAAAATGCAACTTATTAGCTACTTTTGCGCAAAATTAAAATAGCTATGCTTTCGATATCCAATTTATCCGTTCAGTTTGGGAAACGAGTATTGTTCGATGAGGTGAATACACAATTTGTGCAAGGCAATTGCTATGGGATCATTGGAGCTAATGGTGCCGGGAAATCTACCTTGCTTAAGATCATCGCTGGAAAACAAGACCCAACCTCGGGACATGTGCATTTGGAGACAGGTAAACGAATGTCTGTACTGGAACAAAATCATAGCGCTTATGACGAGTATGCTGTGTTGGAAACAGTAGTGCGTGGGAATAAAGAGTTGTTTTCCATAAAATCGGAAATTGACACGTTATATGCGGATTATACCGACGCTAATGCTGAAAAAATTGGAGAACTCCAGGTACAGTTCGAAGAAATGAACGGTTGGAATGCCGATAGTGATGCTGCAGCATTGCTGTCTAATTTAGGTATTTCCGAAAAATTGCACTATTCTTCAATGAGTGATCTGGATGGGAAACAAAAAGTGCGGGTGCTATTGGCGCAGGCCTTGTTCGGAAATCCGGATGTACTGGTCATGGATGAGCCTACCAACGATTTAAACTATGAGACCATAATGTGGTTAGAAACCTTTTTAGCCGATTATGATAACTGTTTGATCATTGTTTCCCACGACCGTCACTTCCTAGATGCCGTATGCACGCATATTAGTGATATTGATTTCGGAAAAATAACTCACTATAGTGGCAACTATACCTTTTGGTATGAAAGTAGTCAATTAGCCGCCCGTCAAAGAGCACAACAAAACAAGAAGGCTGAGGAAAAGAAGAAAGAGCTTGAAGAATTTATTCGAAGATTTTCCGCCAATGTAGCAAAATCCAAGCAAGCGACCAGTAGAAAAAAGATGATCGACAAACTCAATGTTTCAGAAATCAAACCATCCAGCCGCAGATATCCGGCAATCATTTTTGAGAGCGAACGTGCTGCCGGCAACCAGATCTTAAATGTAGAAGGATTAACTGCCACGCGTGAAGGTGAAACCCTTTTCAGTAATGTCGATATCAACCTTGCGAAAGGTGATAAAGTGGTTCTGTTTTCAAGAGATTCGCGGGCTACAACGGCCTTCTACGAGATCATCAAAGGTAATTTAAAGGCTGACGCCGGTATTTTCCATTGGGGGGTAACCACCAACCAAAGTTATTTGCCGTTAGACAACGATGACTTTTTTAAAGATCAAATGTCTCTTGTGGATTGGTTGCGGCAATGGGCTAAAACAGAAGAGGAAAGGGAAGAAGTGTATCTACGCGGGTTCCTGGGTAAAATGCTCTTTAGTGGAGATGAAGCCTTAAAGCAATCCAATGTGATTTCCGGAGGAGAGAAAGTGAGGTGCATGTTAAGCCGAATGATGATGATTCGTGCAAATGTCTTACTATTGGATGAGCCTACAAATCATTTGGACCTGGAAACTATTACGGCTTTTAATAACTCCCTTAAGAATTTTAAAGGAACCGTTCTGTTTACTACCCATGATCATGAGTTCGCTCAAACCGTCGGTAACCGGGTGATCGAACTAACTCCTAACGGAACCATTGATCGTTATATGACCTTTGAAGAGTATATGAACGACAATAAGATCAAAGAATTACGTGAGAAGATGCATGCAGTTGAAGTGTAGCTTTTTTCGTTGATCGGTGGATGGGTTGATTTGTGGATTTGTAGTTAAGTTAATCAGTCTCTGCACCTGATGAATTACTATGGGCTAACTTCGTTATTCATTATTCGTTATTGATCATTGTCTTAATGTTTATGGTTTATAGTTGATTGATTATATATTATTATTCATTATTCACTATTCACTACCCATTATAATATTTACTATCCCATATAGCCGTATTAAAATTCTTTCCTTTCGCGAAACCATAATAGAGTACTATTCCACAGACCGCCTTGAAAATAAAAAGAAACAGTAATAAATATTCTTGATTACCCACTTCGCCTTTAGTAAAAGCCCGCATTGGCATCATGGAAGTAAGAAAAATACTCAGGATAAAAACCGTAAAGACCAGATTTTCAAAATTTCTATAGGGCCACATAAGCATTTTACGGAAAGGATGTAGGTCAGCACCCCATTTATGGATGAGATAATAATAATCATTTCCCATTGGAGCAAAAAGCAAAGGGTCATCTGCATTCTCAAGTTTTAAAAGTTTTGCAGGAGCCATCACTTTCAAACCTCCCAGGGAAATCTGATGAGTTTTCTCGAGAGCTCTTATTTTGGAGATCGCTTCTTCCGGGAATTCACCTTTGAAATAACCCGCACTGAGGAAACGAAGTCGATAATCGACACAGAGTTTTTTAATTTCATCCCGATGGAAGATCTTTTCTGAAGCCAATAAATCCAAATTAAAACGATTCCAAATCACTTTAGAGTGTGAAGATAATCGTTCTTTGATCAGATCGCGTTCCTTTTCGTTCACTGCAAAAATTCGGTGGACCTCGTAAAGGAATTTATCGGATGGGATTCGTTTTTGCCGAAGTTTTAAAAGGCGTTCTTCAATATTGGTCTTCGTAAACATATTGCAATTTAACCTTTAAAAGATACACTAAACAAGTGCTGTCCAATATTTTAAGAGAAAAAAGCGCTATCGCAACTGCGCACCAAAGTCTTTTTCGAACCGCTGCTGCAGTTTGCTCATAATTTTGTCGATCTGCTTATCGGTTAGAGTTTTACGATCATCTTGTAGGGTGAAGCTTAAGGCATAGCTTTTTTTACCCTTCGGAAGATTTTTACCGGTGTACACATCAAATAGTGATACTTCTTTCAATAACTTCTTTTCTGTTTGTAAAGCAGCAGTTTTTAAGGTATCGAAAGTGATAGATTCATCCAATAACAGAGCGAAGTCTCTTTTTACCTTCGGAAATTTAGGTATGGGTTTTAGCGTTAAATTCACAGTTGGTATCTCGGATAAGATCATATCCCAATTGAAATCGATAAACAGGACCTGCGCTTCGATATCAAAGCGCTTTACAATTTTTTTAGTCACAACCCCAAATTCCACCAGGGTTTGTTTTCCTTTTGTAATACTGATTCCTTCAGAAAACAAATCGTTTTTTAATCCTTTTTCGGAAGTACGATCAATTCCCAATTTGTCAAGTACAGCTTTTATCACTCCTTTAGCGTAGAAAAAATCACTTTTTTTGGATGGTGTGGCCCAACTATTTTCAGTTCTGTTACCTGAAATGATCAAAGAAAGGTGTTTCTTTTCTTCTCGTCCGTTTGGGTAATTATGGTATGTTTTTCCAAATTCGAACAATTTCACATTGGGTATTTTATGGTTGCTGTTATAAGCCACTGCTTCCAAAGCACCAAATAACATGGATTGCCGCATTACCGCCTGATCTTGGCTCAACGGATTTAGCATCTGTACGTTGTGGTTCATTTTAATCGAATCGGAATACTCCGTATACTTTTCATTGGTCAATGAATTGCAGATCATTTCATGGAAGCCCAAAGTAGTTAACTGATTTCCGACTTTATTTTGAATCTTATAATCCTCCACTTTTTTTGTAGAAGCGATGGAGGCATTCAATTTGGTGGTGAAGTCGATATTGTTGTATCCAAAAACACGAAGGATCTCTTCTATGACATCGGCTTCGCGTGTCACATCATTGCGGTATGCGGGTATGGTCATCCCTATCCCTGCTTCAGTAACGTTTTCAACCTTTATTTCGAGAGAGGTAAGGATTTCTTTGATGGTTTCCCTCGGAATTAATTGGCCGATCAATTGGGTTGTGTTTTCAAAATTCAAGAAAACCTGATGGTCCTGGATTTTCTTGGGATAAATATCGATGAGGTCACTGCTTATTTTACCCCCTGCTATTTCTACAATTAAAATAGCGGCACGCATCAAAGCGTATTCGGTAATGTTAGGATCCACACCCCTTTCAAATCGAAATGACGCATCGGTATTGAGTCCGTGACGTTTTGCCGTTTTCCGGATACTTACCGGGTTGAAATAGGCGCTTTCCAGGAATATACTCGTGGTATCTTCATTCACACCGGTGTTTTCACCCCCAAAAACGCCGGCGATACACATAGGCGTAGTAGCATCACAGATCATGAGATCATCCTGGTGCAATTCTCTCTCAACACCGTCCAATGTCGTAAATTTTGTTCCGGAAGGAAGGGTTTTAACGTTTACTTTATTCCCCTTAATTTTTACCGCGTCAAAAGCATGAAGTGGCTGCCCCAATTCGTGAAGCACATAATTTGTAGTATCCACAATATTATTGATGGGAACCAATCCTATAGCCTTCAATTTATTTTGCATCCAAAGAGGAGAAGTTTTTACCTTCAATCCACTGATCGTTAACCCGCAATAGCGTGGAGCCAGATCGTTATTGGCAACATCTACGTCAATTTTCAATGTTCGATTGTCCACATGAAAATTACTTGTCGAAGGGGTAATCAATTCAAGCGAAACGTCTTTTTGTTGCAATCCTGCCCTTAAGTCGCGCGCAACACCTAAATGGCTCATGGCATCGGCACGATTAGGTGTTAAGCCTATTTCAAAAACCTGATCAGTTTCGATGTCGAATATAGTAGCCGCAGGTGTTCCGGGCTTTAAGGATTTATTCAGAACCAGGATGCCATCGTGACTTTTACCCAGGCCTAATTCGTCTTCCGCACAGATCATTCCCAGGCTCTCTTCCCCGCGGATTTTACCTTTCTTGATCTTCCAGGGTTTACCATCTTCATCATACAAAGTTGTTCCCACGGTGGCAACAACTACTTTTTGTCCGGCCGCTACGTTAGGAGCACCGCAAACTATTTGAACAGGATCTCCATTTCCAAGATCAACTTTGGTCAGCTTCAATCGATCGGCGTTAGGATGTTGATCACATTCCAAAACATGTCCCACAATCACACCTTCCAACCCACCGGGGACAGATATAAAATCTTCAATCCCTTCTACTTCAAGCCCAAGATCAGTGAGTAAAGCACCGACATCTTTAGCACTCCAGTCCACATTAATAAATTGCTTGAGCCAGTTGTATGATATCTTCATTACAATCGTAATTTAAGCTTACAAAGATAAAATATTGGAGCTAGGATTCAAATAACAAGTCATAATTCGTACATTTAAAATTCTCAGATCTTAAACAATTGGGGTATGAAAATTAATTGTTTTGATCGAATGATAGGTGTTACATATCTAGCACCTATTTTCTTTGTAATTAAATCGGGCTTTATTCGACCATTTATTTTTTAAGAGCACCAATATGAAAAAACTCATCCTTTTACTTGCTGCTGTAGTCTGGTTCTCTTGCTGAGAAGAAATGGAGACATCACAACCGGGTAAATTGCGGGAGGTTTTACAGGTGCAGGACAACAAGGAACTTCCTTTTCTTTTTGACGCCGATATAAAGAATAGCCTTCTCTTCGGATTTTTCTATTGTGGCCATCGCTGGAAAGAGGCCGTAGGAGTTTCATATCCCATCCTACTGACACAATACGGCAGCAGTAGCAAACAGAGTCAACGAAAAGCTCCCGATGCTCAATCATGTTCTTAGCTATCCTACTGCTATCTTCATCGATAAGAAAGTGGAGGTACGAAAAATACATATCGGTTATAATGGGAAAGCAACAGGGGAGAAATACAATCAGTATACTACAGAATTTGAAAACTTTTTGAGCCAACTTCTTAAAGAATAGTTAATTAACACTGTTCTAATGTTTTTAACAGGAAGGTAACAATTATCCTTTTTCATTAGCATTACTTTTAAAGATACAATCAAATCTTTAAATTATGTCAAAAGTTTACTCACACTTTATTGCCTTGTTTGCATTTATTCTGTTAACAGCATTTTCAACACAAGCACAGATCAATACTCCTCGAGGGAGTCAAATGGCTACAGTTTCACAGACCATAGGAATATCTACCATTGAGATCACTTATTCTCGACCTAGCGTGAAGGAACGCGAAATATGGGGAAAGTTGGTTCCTTATGGATTAAATAATTTAGGTTTTGGAACTTCCAAAGCAGCACCATGGCGTGCAGGGGCAAATGAAAATACGACCATTACGTTCTCAAGCGATATGAAAGTAGAGGGAATGGACATTAAAGCCGGTACTTACGGTCTATTTCTTGAAGTAAAGGAAAATAATGCGGCGACGCTTATTTTATCCGGTAATTCCACATCCTGGGGAAGTTTTTATTATGACGAAGCCGAAGATGTATTACGAGCGGAAATTGTAACCACAACTATTCCTCATACTGAAATACTTACTTTCGATTTTACTGAAGTTTCTGCAACAACAGCCACTGCGGCTCTTAATTGGGAAAAGAAGGCCTTTCCATTTACTATCGAAGTTCCTGTTACAGAATTAGTCCTTGCAGATATTCGAAATGACATGCGTAATCAACCCGGATTCAATCGGCAAACCTGGGAACAGGCGGCTAACTTTTCTTTAAATAATGACGGGGATCTCGATGAGGCATTAGTATGGATCGACAAGGCCATAGCCGGACAATTTTTTAGTCAGAAGACCTTTACCAATTTGCAAATAAAATCGGGAATCTTAGCGAAGCAGGGAAAGCAAGCCGAAGCAACACAAATAATGGACGATAACCTGGATACAGGGACTATATTTGAGGTACACCAATACGGGCGGGCACTTATTGCCAATGGGATGAAGGACAAGGCATTGGAAATTTTTCAATACAACGCAAATAAATTTAAGGATCAATGGCCCGTTCATTATGGATTGGCTCGGGCTTATTCTGCTAACGGAGATTATAAAACTGCCTTAAAACATTTGGAGATAGCTCATAATAACGCTCCTAATCCGGGAAGTAAGGGACGTGTCGAAGCGAATATTGAAAAATTAAAAAAAGGAGAGGACATCAATTAATTTTAAATAATTACTGAAAGATACCTGCTTGAGAAAGTGGGTATTTTTTCGAAATATCTATGGATCCTTAATAGCAATCTAATGCATAACTAACTTCTTCATCCTTCTGCCACCCATCCGGGATATTGCTGAGTTGGGTAGAATTAACCTTTATACAACTAAGCGGATTGCCCACGAGGGATACAAATTTAAGATCGATGTTTTCCGAGATATTAATAAAGGTCAAATAGTTATTATTTAAGCTCAGATCTCTTAAATTGGTAAATTTTGAAATGCCTGTGACATCGGTCAGCCCCATATCGTTTAATTCCAAATCAGTCACATTTTCAATATTTTCGATGGATATAAAACCATTTAATTCATCGTCAAATCCTAGATCGATGAGTGCTTGTTCAAACACAGCATCGGGTATCTCAGTAAATACCAAATAAGGATTAGTGTTAGGTGGTGAGTCTGAACTATTTCTAGCTTCTTTTTTAGCGCAGCTTGCGATACATATTGCAAGTGCGAACAAGCAAAGTAAAAGTGTATTTTTCATTTTTCATAATTTAGCGATTCCCTAAATTTAAGAAATATTTCGTACCTATTTATCTAATTATGAAAAAGTTACACTTACCTTTTCTCAACTCTCACAATCTGAGTTAGCCGTGGCCCACTTTTTTACTTGGCTGTTATTATTCAATCTTAATAATTCCGTTAACTGATTTTTAACTGAAAATATGTCCGAATTTATCAGATTCCTATGATTTCGGACTAATGAAATAGCGGGTGCTTGTAGTTTTATTCAAAATCTTTAAAACTCGATATTATGAAAACAAAACTATTTCTTCTATTAACTTAAAACAAGCAATTATGAAAAAATTATTATTGTTTGTTTCTTTTGCAATATTTGGGTTTTCAAATATTAGTGCACAAGACAGTTCTCAAACCCAAGACAGTTCTCAAACCACCAATTCTGGAGAAGGATTCAATTTAGGTTTGCACTTAGGTCTTAATTTCGATTCTACTATTTATGGATTAGATGTGACCTATTTATTTAATGTAAGTGATGGTTTTGATGTGGGGATAGCTACAGGATACCCCCTTTTTTTTAGTGAAAGTCCGCCTAAGAAAACTCGCGACCTTCAGGGCATTATCCCAATTGCTGCTTCTGCTCGAGTTGCTTTAGGCCAAAAATTGTTTATAGGAATTGATCTTGGATATGGCATCATTACAAATTTCTCTGGAGGGACTGGAGGATTTTATTATTATCCAAAAATTGGCTTTCACTTTGTTGCCGTCGATATTTTTGGATATTATCAAGAAGTGGCAATGACCAGAGAAGGTATTAACTTCGATTCTGTTTCTTTTGGTGTTGGAGCATCATTTAATATTAACTAATAAATAAATTTAAATATTAAAAGGGAGAAATAAAATCTCCCTTTTTTTATACTTAATTTTTTGCACATATTTAATTCTGAAATTA
>SMXJ01000005.1 GCA_004356305.1 Bacteroidota bacterium
AAGAGGTAGCCTGATAATCACAAATAGTGAAATCCGGAACTCCGTACGAATAAAGTGTTGGGAAATAATCAGAGTTCCCCAGACACGCCGCCGCGTTAAAACTATCAAAGGTGAAATCCTCGAAAAGGTCACCGTTAATGGTGATTAGAAGCGAAGTAATCCCGTCCCCGTTGTAACCGTTTGGATTGAGAATGCTACCGTCAGCAATAAGATTCCAGGTACCGCTAAAAGACGGATTTCCATTTTCGCTAAAAGTTGCAGTAGCAGAACTTGCCATATTATTGCTCATGCTCTTTACTACTCTTCCGAAAAAAGATTCATTCAAAAGAACAATATTGGCAATTTCGGGCTCACCCGTATTGCTCAGGTCTAAAGTAAAATGTCCTTCATTACTTACGAACTCGAAGATCGTCATATTAACAGCTTCAGACAATGATGTTGGATTCAGACTAAATTCAAAAAAGATTCCGTCTGCCAACTCAATAAGAGCGTTGTAGTTGGAGTTGTTCGCAACATTGACCCATATCTTTCCACGTGACAGCGTAGATCCTGATGCTACTACACCGTGATATATCCCTTCCATAGACTCATCGAGCAAGGAGTTGGGAACTTGATCTTTTAGTGTAGAGATACCTGTAAAAATAAGTGATGATTTTTCGCCTGTTACTTCATTTTCTTGCGAACATGACATGGTAATTATAGCGAGCAGCATGCATATGATAATATAATTCAAAGTTTTCATATGTAGGAATTTTGGGGCAAAAGAGGATAAAAAAACGATATAATTAGATCAAAAGCAAATAAAATCGTTAAATAGTTTTATTTGTACGAATTTTGGATCGCTGTTTTTAAAGGAATTACACCTTAAATCCTGCCGGCGATCCGATCCTTGGCCAACTGTAGTATCATATGGAATTGATCCGATATATTCATCTCGCTGTTATCGACCACAATGGCATCATCTGCCTGTTTTAGGGGTGAAAGTTGGCGTGTGGAATCGATGTTATCCCGCTCGGTTACATTTTCCAGGACTTCTTCATAAGAAATGTTCTCTCCTCTATTTAATAACTCTTTATAACGTCTCTGCGCTCTAACTTCGCGGGAGGCATTCATGAATATCTTCAGGTCGGCATTAGGCATTACCACAGTTCCTATATCACGTCCGTCCATAACAACTCCTCGTCCCTCACCTAATTTACGTTGAAGTTCAACCAGTTTTTTGCGCACTTCTGAAAGGGTGGCAACCGGACTCACATATTCGGAAATTTCCAGCGTACGGATCTCCTTTTCCACATTTTCACCATTGAGATGGATCTCGGCAATTCCTTCTGAATTATTAACGAACTCCAGGGAAATATCGGTTAAGGAGGCTATCAACTTTTCGGAATCGAAGCCGGTTTCAGAAATAAAACCCTTCTGAAGGCCATACAAGGTTACGGCCCTATACATGGCACCGGAATCGACAAATACATAGTCCAAATAATTGGCCAATTGCCTTCCCAAGGTACTTTTACCTGTAGAAGAAAACCCGTCGATGGCAATGGTAATGGTTCGCATTATTGCAAATTTATATTCAATCCAAAATAATTAGATGCCGCCGCACTACTGAATTTAGAGTAAGAATAGCTCAAACGCAATTTATTGAGTTTGATTGAAAATCCCGCGCTTAATCCTGCAAACGACCGTTGTTCAATAATTCTCAATTCCTCTGCCCGACGCACATTATAACCCAAACGGATATTGAACCCTTTTTCAGGAAACAGCTCTATCCCGAAGATCATATGCCGAAACGAATGGTCAATAAAGCTGATCTTTTCAGAATTAGTGTTGCCTTCAAGATCGTTTTCATCCCTGTTCGGATTAGCAAATGCCACCTTCCATCGCTGCATGTTCTCCAGGGTAAAATGCCAGCGAATAGGGACATTTTGCAGTGTTTGTGATATTCCTAAAATTACTTCAAATGGAAGCTTTTCATAGGTATCCTCATAGGGTGTAATTTGTGTCCCTATATTCCGGGCTACAGCGGTAACATTCAGATCCCAGGCTTCATAAATATACATCAACGCAAGATCGGTAGCGATTCCAAAGGAAGAATATTGTTCGAGCTTCGAGGATATCAATTTAAGGTTTCCTCCTATATGGAAATTGGTGAAGGCTATATTTCGGGCATGTCCGAATGACAAAGCAACTTCACCACCGCTAAAAGTGCTGGTTTCATTTCCTTGTTCATCGTAGCCATCAAATTTTCCGTAATTTATATAAGTAACCCCAATGTGCAGCACCTGAGTGCGACGGTCCCAAAGATAAGCATAAGCCGCAGTGCCATAAGATACGTCCCCTAAATAATCGACAAAATTTACAGATAACTGGTTGTCCATCGCCGGATTGATACTTGCCGGATTGAATAATGCCTGCGTTGGGTCGTAGTCATAATTTGTTACCACTTTACCACCCAATGCCGCCTGACGCGGAGAGTTTAAGAGATTTAGAAATTGATAGGTCGATCTTCCCCCTACCTGGGCATAAGTAGCAGCAGCAAATAAAAAGGCAAATAAACAGACGAGCTTTTGATTCATTAAATTGGAATGTCTTTCCTTGAAAAGATAAACGAGTACAATGATAAATTATTTTTGGGAAGCGTAAAAGGTTTCGGTCCTCAAGTTCGAAGATCATTGCTCATTAGGCATGGATCAATCCTCTGAAATTAGATTATTCAGGTTTTTTGCGTTCTTAACCTTCTGTTTTGTCACTGCCAGATCAAGGACATCACTCATCTCCTTAACGTAATGGAAGGTCAGCCCTTTCAAATATTCAGGCTTTATTTCTTCAATATCCCAGCGGTTGTCTTCGCAGAGTAGAATTTCTTTGATTCGCGCTCGTTTTGCCGCTAATATTTTTTCTTTGATACCTCCCACCGGAAGTACTTTCCCTCTCAGAGTGATCTCACCCGTCATCGCTAGGCTTTTCTTTACTTTTCGTTGCGTGAAAAGGGAAACCAGGGAGGTCAGCATAGTTATTCCTGCACTAGGGCCATCTTTTGGTGTGGCACCCTCGGGTACATGGATATGAACGTTATATTTTTCAAAGACCTCCGGATTGATCCCCAGTTGGTCTGCATTGGACTTAATATATTCCAAAGCGATGGTCGCAGATTCTTTCATCACCTTCCCCAGATTTCCGGTCATTGTTAGCGATCCTTTGCCTTTGGATAAGGCCGATTCAACGAAAAGGATATCCCCTCCTACTCTCGTCCAGGCCAAGCCAGTCACGACACCGGCAACATCGTTGTTCTCATATTTATCCCGTTCCAATCTTGGTGGGCCCAAGACATCGATTATGATTTGCTTGGTCACTTTCGTTTCATACTTTTCCTCCATTGCAATGTTCATGGCGGCATAACGAACCATCTTAGCCACTTGTTTTTCCAGAGTACGTACTCCACTTTCACGAGTATAGCCTTCGACGATCTTCTCCAATTGCGGTTTGGCAATTTTAAGGTGTTTATCAGTCAAGCCATGTTCTTTTAATTGCTTCGGAAGCAAATGTCGTTTTGCTATCTCTACTTTTTCTTCAATCGTATATCCTGAAACATTGATGATCTCCATTCGATCGCGAAGAGCCGGTTGAATAGATCCTAAACTATTGCAAGTGGATATGAACATCACTTTGGACAGATCATAACCCAATTCTAAAAAGTTATCGTAAAATGAGTTATTCTGTTCCGGGTCCAGTACCTCGAGCATGGCGGAAGATGGATCGCCCTGACTCCCTACCGAAAGCTTATCGATCTCATCCAACACAAACACCGGGTTGCTAGTCCCTGCTTTTTTAATGCTTTGTACGATACGTCCTGGCATTGCACCAATATAGGTCTTGCGGTGCCCACGAATTTCAGCCTCATCGCGTAAACCCCCTAATGACATACGCACATAATTACGGCCCAATGCCTCTGCAATCGATTTTCCTAATGAAGTTTTACCCACTCCCGGAGGTCCATACAAACAAAGGATAGGCGACTTCATATCGTTGCGAAGTTTCAAGACGGCCAGATATTCAATAATTCGTTGTTTAACCTCATCCAATCCATAATGATCACGGTCCAGGATCTTCCGGGCACGTTTTAGATCGAATTTGTCTGTGCTGTATTCGTTCCAGGGTAACTCCAATAACAGGTCTAAATAGTTACGTTGAATGCTGAACTCGGCCACCTGTGGGTTCATACGCATGATCTTTGCCAATTCTTTCTCAAAATGTTTAGCAACCTCCTCGTTCCATTTCTTACTCTTGGAGCGGGTACGCATTTCTTCAATCTCGTCTTCATGGGATGAACCACCCAATTCTTCCTGTATGGTTTTCATTTGTTGCTGAAGAAAATATTCACGTTGCTGCTTATTGATATCCGTCTCCACTTTGGAACGTATGTCCATCTTAAGCGATAACTTTTGCAATTCGATATTCATATGCCGAAGGGTCTCAAGAGCTCTTTCTTTCAGATCATTGATCTCCAATAACTTTTGTTTTTCTGCTACGGAAATGTTCAAATTGGAAGACACAAAATTGATGAGGAACGAATTACTCTCAATATTCTTGATCGCAAAGGCCGCATCGGATGGAATATTCGGACTCTCATTTATGATATCCAATGCCATTTCTTTGATAGAGTCGATGATAACGACGAACTCCTTATTATCTCGTGGAGGATGTGACTCGGCCACTTCATTGATCGTAGCGGTAAGATAGGGCTCTGTAGTCACCATCCGTGAAACTTCAAAGCGTTTTTTACCCTGAATGATAACCGTGGTATTTCCATCTGGCATTTTTAGTACCCTAAGGATCCTCGCGACCGTTCCCACATTATTAATATCTGCCAGTTCCGGATTTTCTTTGGTTTCGTCCTTTTGTGAAACCACTCCTATTACCTTACTCCCTTTGTTGGTTTCGTTAATGAGTTTGATGGACTTATCACGGCCGGCAGTAATCGGAATTACGACGCCAGGGAATAAAACGGTATTCTTAAGCGGAAGTATAGGCAACGTCTCCGGCAATTTTTCTTTTGCCATAGCATCTTCATCTTCAGGAGTCATCAAAGGGATCAATTCCGCATCTTCATTCAAGTCCTGAAATGATAAACTTTCCAGAGTTGTTATTTTGGATCTAGCCATATATTAGGATAAGACATTCTGTCATAAAAATAATGAATTAGAATGTCTTCTATTTAGTGTTATCTTTATATTTTTCAGTAAAACCTTTAAAAGCAACCCTTTTAGGAGATCTTTCTACCTTATAAAGACAATTGTTATGCCAGTTAGCGCCCATTGTCAATTAAGCATAAATAAAGTGCCCTGATGGTCGAATATTGACGGTCAGGACCTCAAAGCACTTATGATTCGAATTATTTCTGCCTAAAGTGTAACAATCAGTGATCTGAGATATCTCTACTATAAACCAGCTAGTTTTTTTGACACTAACCCAGATAAATATAGAAACGTTACTCGCTCTTTGTCAAGATGGAAATCAATTGGCCCAATTGGAAGTGTACAATCGATATCAAAAGGCTATGTACAACACGGCTTTTCGTATTGTGAAGAACACTGCCGAGGCTGAAGATGTGATGCAGGAATCGTTTATCACGGCTTTTAGCAAGCTCGATAATTTCAAGGGAACAGCAACCTTTGGTTCGTGGCTAAAGCGAATCGTGATCAATAATAGTATTGTTCAATATCGAAAATCACAACGGTTCATAGAAGTTTCCGAAGAGAACATCGCCGATGAGGCTGAAGAAGATCCGGAATATGAAAATGATGATTATTCGGAGGTTCGATCGAGTCAGCTCATGCAATGCATGAATAGCCTTCACGATAGTTATAAGGAAATATTAACTCTTTATTTTATCGAAGGATATGATTATGAAGAGATATGTGAGATACTGGAGATAAGTTACGCCAATTGTCGAACCCTGATTTCCCGGGCCAAAGAAAGTCTGCGTAAAAAATTAGTGACTGTAGCCATATGAAACAAGCCGATGAAATGTGTTGAAATGGATCAATTCTTTCATGGTGAATTATCGTTGACATTTAAATAACAATAAAATACGACCAAATGAAACAAAAAGACTCTATAGATAGATTGTTTGAACGCCTCGAAGGCACATTCGATATTATCGAACCCCCTGCCGATCATCAAAAAAGATTTTTGGCAAAACTCGATGCCCATACGGCCGAATCGAAGTTCAGATCGGGCCCGATAGTTAAGAATTGGTGGAAACCACTGTCGATCGCGGCATCTGTACTCCTATTGATCACCGCCGGACTCTTCCTCCAAAATTATGAACCGGAAGTTGAAGGCTTGGCGAGCGTTTCTCCAAAAATGGAAGAGACCCAGTCTTTTTTCACCACAGCTATTAATGAGGAATTGGAAACCTTAAAAAGTTTCGAAAATGAAGACACCGAAATACTGATCCATGATACTTTGGGCAGATTAGAGGCTTTGGAAAGCGAGTACGATGGTCTAAAGATCGATCTGGTGAATAGTGGGAACGACAAAAGGGTTATTTCCGCCATGATCACCAATTTTCAAAATAGAATTGATTTACTCAAAGAAGTTATCAAAACAATAGAAGAAATTAAAACACTTAAAGCAAATAAAAATGAAACTACCATTTAAAATACTCATCGTCCTTTTGGTTTTACCGGCGTTGGTGTTTGCCAACGAAAATCCAAAGTTTAAAGGAAAATATACGAAAACAAAAACGATCAATAAGGAATATACCGTCAATGCCGAAGCGGCTTTGTTAGTAGTCAATCGCTACGGAAATATTGACATTATTACCTGGAATGAAAATAGAACCGTCATAGAAGTGGTGATCACCACCAACGGAAACAACGAAGAGATGGTTCAAAAGAAACTGGACGATATAAATGTGGAATTCAGTTGGACCGCCTCAAAGGTGATCGCCAAAACTATTATTAAAGGCAAAAAAGGATCGTCCTGGAGTTTGTGGGGAAAAAATAAGAACAATGTTAGTATGGAGATCAATTATACCATAAAGCTCCCGGTTACAAACAGTGTCGACCTAAGTAATGACTATGGAGCCATAAGTATCAACAACCTAGATGGTCATGCTCGAATTAGTTGCGATTACGGCCAGGTGATTATTGGAGCCTTGAATGCCGATAATAATTATTTGGATTTTGATTATACCCAAAATTCTACCATTGGATATATGAAGAGCGGAAAAATTAATGCCGACTATTCAGGCTTTGTACTGAAAAAAACCGAGCGCTTAGAATTGAATGCAGACTATACCGGTTCAGAAATTACCGAAGTAGCAGACCTAAATTACAATAGTGACTATGGGAAAATAAAAGTAGGAAAAGCAGTTAAGATCAATGGAAGAGGTGACTATACACCTTTGAACATTGGCACCCTGTCCGGAGCGATGAATATCAATACAGATTATGGCTCCGTAACCGTGGACAGAATTACCAGTACAGCCGGGGATATTACGATACGATCCGACTATGCCGGAATTCATCTTGGGTATGACAGTGATTATCATTTCGATTTTACCATAGACCTTTTACACACTTCACTTAAAGGAAAGGAAGATTTGGAGATATTGAATACTTCAAAGGATCATTCCAATAAATTTTACAGCGGTTACTACGGAAGTAAAAACTCAGGTAATACAATTAATATCAAGTCCAATTACGGTAGAGTATCTCTGGATAAAAACTAATAATCAAACCATAAATCATGAAATCAATAGTAAACTTAACATTAGCAATTACGATCACCCTTTTAGCCGTTTCTGAATCCCATGCACAATGGGGAAATAAAAAAGTAGTAGGCAATGGAAATGTAACTACGAAAACAGTAAAGACGTCCGGCTACGATGCCATTGAAGGTGTAGGGTCCATGGATATCCACTTGCAGAAAGGAACCGAAGGTCACATTACCGTAACCACAGACGATAATCTGCATGAATACATTATAGTGGAGGTAAAAAACAATAGGCTTGTGCTTAAAACCAAAAAGAACACCAATTTAAAAACCAACAAGGGAATTCATATTACCGTGCCTTTTAAAGACATTTCTAAGGTATCTATGGTAGGATCCGGGGATATTGACAGTGAAGATACTGTGAAAGCAGACAATCTTAAGGTGTATGTCACGGGATCAGGAGATATTGTCCTGGATGTAGAGGCTAATATGTTGAAGGTCAAGATAACCGGTTCCGGGGATATTGAACTGAATGGAACAACACATGACCTTGAAGTAAGTGTATCCGGTAGTGGCGATTTTAGTGGATTTGGGCTCAGCGCTCAAAATACCGATGCTTCCATAGCCGGCTCAGGAGACATTAAAGTAGTTGCTAAAAATAGCATAAAAGCAAGGGTAAGTGGCTCCGGTGACATTTTGTATAAAGGAAATCCTGAACGCAGTGATACGAAAACATCGGGTTCCGGAGATATTAAGTCCTATTGAATCGAACCGAAATAATTAAAAAGCCGTCTACCATGGTAGGACGGCTTTTTTTATGACATAAATTTATCTACTGAATCGTAATGGTGAATTGACCGTTGGTAACAGCATATTCGGTCGGATCGTTTCCAGCCGGGTCTATAGCTGTGAAGCTGAATGTCGCCTCCACGATCCCACTACTCAATTCATAACTGTTTATATTGAGAATTCCCGGGCTGGACGCGAATAAAATAGAATTTCCAATATCCGGATTATACAATCCAACCGACTCTGTTCCGTCGATGAACTGGGTAGTCATATTATGAGAGCCCACCTCGATATCGATAGGGAAAGAGATCGTTAAACTTTCGTTGCTAAGTTCATTAACAGTAGTGATCGAAACGATAGTTGTACTCATAAAAGGAGCTTGTGTTATTGTAATGCTGGTAGGATTGTATTCAACCGCATCAATTTCAGCAGAGAACGAATTCTCAACTCCACCGGAACTATCGATATAATCAATGTTAAAACTACCCTCAGTCACCTGAACCGTAGTCGTATTCGAAGGATCCAAAGGATCGGTACCGACGAACATGAATGTAGCAGCAAGTTTACCTGTACTGCTCCCAAATTCGGTAATAGTAATGGATCCCGATTCAGACGTTAGTATATTCCCACCCCCGTCGTTGTATATAGCAATGAGTTTGGTCCCATCAGAGATCGGGTCTACAAAGTTAAAAGTTCCAACTCCCAATCCTTCGGGTATGTCAATACGTATGGACGCTCCGTCTTCGTTGGTAGCGATCAAATTAACCATAGGTTGACCTCCAACAACTACCTGTTTTGCCGTAAAGGTGATATCCTCGAATTCAAGTCCATTGACCAGCGCAAAGAAAGCGGCTTCCGGATCTATTCCACCTCCCCCGCCGGAAGTATCTAGTGTTAAAGGAATGGAATTAAAACTACCTTCTGAAATAGTCACACTTTCATAAACAATATTTCCTGCACCATCAAGGACCGGATTTCCGTCACTATCCAATTGTGGACGAACCCCGATAATACTGAAAGTGCCCGAAACCGTAAGATTGTCAAGGTCAAATTCAGTAATGGTCAGTTCCCCCGATCCACCGTTTGCTCCTGTAGACACATAAGGATTGAAAATAGTGCCTGCAGGAAAATAGGTTCCACTGTTCAATATTCCATCTACGGCAGTAAGATCGAAGGTTCCCATCGCTGCATTGTTTACCGCTAGTATAATGGATTCTCCATCTTGTTTGACCCCTGATATGATCAGGTCACCCGAGTCTGGATTGTATACGTTATTGGTCGTTTCGGCGAGAAAAGTAACACCGTCTATTTTTGCTACAAATTGCCCTTCCTCAGCGCTCACATCACCATCATCAGTCACAAACTGACCTTCCAGGGGTTCATTTTCACATGAAGAGAACGAGAATGCCAATAGGGCAAAGAGCATCCAATTGAGTAATTGTGTCTTTTTCATAAGTAAGTAGTTTGCTTAGGTAAACGCAAACATAAAGAAAAATTGTTTAATGCTAACTATTTCTCGGTACCCTAAATAGTAAAAGTAAACCCACTATAAAAAACACTATTAGGAAAAGTATGGCATATCGAATGCTTCCGGTAACCTGAGCCACATACCCATAACTGAACATCCCTATCACAATACCAATTTTTTCTGAAACATCGTAAAAGCTAAAAAAGGAAGTAGTGTCAACAGCATCTTCAGGAAGAAATTTCGAATAAGTGGAGCGGGACAATGATTGAATTCCTCCCATCACAAACCCAACGGCCGAAGCGGTAACGTAAAATTGCGTGGGTGAGGTAACGGTATATGCATAAACACAGATAGCGATCCAGATAAAATTGAGGACTATCAATGTTTGAATATTACCGAATTTCGCCGAAGAACGAGATGTTAAGAACGCACCTAACACTGCCACCAGCTGAATCAATAATATACTCACGATCAATCCCGTGGCGGAATCGGTATCTCCCCAGTCCACTTCTTCGATCCCAAAATACGTAGCCACCAGCATAATGGTCTGCACGGCCATACTGTAAACAAAAAATGCAGTCAGATACCGTTTTAAGCGAAGGTTGTGCTTAAGCTTATCCCATATCATTTGTAGCTCCTTAAAACCGTTGAATAAAAGGTCTTTCGTGAATTTTTGTTCTTTTTTACCCTTCGGTAGGTAATAATAGGTGTATTGACTAAATACGATCCACCAAATTCCGGTTAGTACAAATGACAAACGTGTAGGCGTCTCTTTATCTTCAAAACCAAAGGTGTCGTACATCAATATCATGGCAAGACATAGGAGCAAGAGGATAACGCTGCCTATATACCCCATAGAATATCCTTTAGCACTTATCTTATCTTGTTGTTCATGAAAGGCGATATCCGGTAAATATGAATTGTAGAAAACCAAACTCGACCAAAATCCGATCAATGCTAAAAAATAACACAACAACCCGAACCATAAATGCTCCAGGGAAAACCAATACAACCCAATACAAGAAACGGCCCCCAGGTAACAGAAGAACTTCATAAAGATCTTTTTGTTGCCTATATAATCTGCGACCCCACTCAACAGGGGACTTAAAAAAGACACCACCAGGAAAGCACTCCCGGTCACCAAACTGATCAACGTATCGTTGTTGAAGTCAAAACCAAGAAAGGTAATAGTATCATCAAGAATATTCCCCTGTTCATCTTTGACCAGCGTCAAGGTTCCGTAGAATATGGGAAACACTGCCGAAGCAATCACCAGGCTATACACGGAGTTTGCCCAGTCATAAAACGCCCATGCATTTAATAGTTTCTTATTTCCTTTTGGTAAATTTGCCATGTTCACAAAAAAAAAGCTACTCCAAAAGCAGCTTTAATAATAAGTTCGGTATTTTATTTTTTGAATTTCGTGACACCGAACTTCCTCGCTTCCGCTCTTGCCTGCGGTGCCCAATCAGTAATATTTTTTATACGCGTATCGCTCGACGGGTGTGTACTCAAAAATTCCGGTGGTGCTTGTCCGCCGGAGTTAGCTTTCATTCGTCGCCATAAGTTAGCAGCTTCAATGGGCTCATATCCTGCGATCGCCATCAAGGTCAATCCTATTCTATCTGCCTCGCTTTCGTGATTTCTACTGAAAGGCAACATCACGCCAACTGTAGTTCCTATTCCGTATGCCTGATTGAATATCTCCTGATTCTCAGGATCACTGCTTAAAGCTACATTTCCTGCTATTGCACCCAATGCTTGTAGTTGTCCGGCACTCATTCGTTGCTGACCATGATTAGCCAAGGCATGTGCTACTTCGTGACCCATTATGGCTGCTATTCCGGCTTCGCCATTGGCAATAGGTAAAATGCCGGTATAAAAAACAATCTTTCCACCGGGCATACACCAGGCGTTCACCGTAGGATCGTCCACCAGATTGTATTCCCATTTATAATCTTTCAAATACCCAGCATAACCGTTTGCGGTGAGCCATCTTTCGGAAGCGACTGCGATCTTTCTCCCTACATTGGTGATCATTTGGGCCTCTTTGGTCCCTCTAACAACTTTATGTTCCTTTAAAAAGGAAGTATACTCCTGAAATGCCATCGGAAACAGCTGTGAATTAGGCACCAATGCCAGGGTTTTCTTGCCCGTAAAAGGATTGGTGCTACAACTCATAAATACTATAAATATGGTAAGTAATGAGATGGTCTTCTTAAATTTCATTTTATATGCATTGAATAATATGTTATAAATATAACTATATAATTTTAAATTTTGAAAAATGACCAAAGATCCAAATCGATGATGAATCTATTCCATTCAAATAAAATTTGGAACGACTTTTGATTGTCATAAGACCGTATCAAAATTTTAAAAGATGAAAAAAATATTCTTACTGTTTGCAATTGCAGGTTCATTGATCTTTTCTTCTTGTGAAGGTGATCCGGGACCTCAGGGTGCGCCGGGAATCAATATTCTTGGACAAGTTTTTGAAGTGACTGTCAATTTTACGGCTGGAAATGATTTTAGTCGGTTGGTCACTATCCCTTCCAATGTTGAAGTTTTTGAAAGTGATGTGATCTTAGTCTATTGGCTGGAAGACGTTGTGCCGGATGGTACCGGTGGGACCATTGATGTATGGAGTCAATTGCCACAGACTATCTATTTAGATGGCGGTGGATCATTTCAGTATACCTTCAACCATACCTTTATTGATGTCCTGTTATTTTTACAGGGTGATGTGGATCTGACCACGTTAGGAAGTGGTTTTACGATCGACCAAGTGTTTCGTATCGCCATAGTACCTTCTGAATTTGCCGATGCAAATTTAACGATGGAACAGATCATGAATTCGGGGGATTTCGTATTTTTAGGAAATTAGACAATTCGGATTGATTCCGGCAATGTCCTGTGAGCTCTATTAAAATTGAAGAATGAAACAAGCGAGTATTATACTTTTATGCGCTGTGTTATTTAGCTGTAACGGCAAAGCTCAGAACAAAAAAGAAGACAATATATTTCCGGTGACCAAATCAGAAGCGGAATGGAAAGCACAGCTCACAGCGCTGCAGTTTAATATCCTCAGGAAAGAAGGTACAGAGCGACCCTTTTCCAGTGAGCTCGACAAAAACTATTCAAAAGGCACTTATGTATGTGTCGCCTGCAATACACCTTTATTCAAGGGTATGCACAAGTTCGACAGTGGCACAGGCTGGCCCAGTTTTGACCGGGAAATAAAAGGTAATATAGGGTTTACAACCGATCATAAAACCGGGTACCCTCGCACCGAAGAACACTGCGCGATTTGTGGAGGCCACCTGGGACATGTTTTTGATGACGGCCCCGAAGAAACTACGGGGAAACGCCATTGCATCAATGGAGCGGCCCTTCGATTCATTCCTGAAAATGAGTAAATACGCCATACTTAAATCCGAAAAAGAATGGCTGACAGAGCTCGGCGAAAAACGCTATAACATTCTACGAAAAAAAGGAACAGAGGGACCATTTACAGGCGAGTACAATCTTAATTTTGAAGACGGTACCTACAAATGTGGCGCTTGTTCCACTCCCCTCTTTGAAAGTGATAATAAATTCCAGAGTGGCTGTGGCTGGCCCTCTTTTGACGAATCGATTAAAGGTTCAGTCGAGTATGTGAAAGATACTTCATTCGGGTCCGTTCGTACTGAAATCCTTTGCGCGAATTGTGGCAGTCATTTGGGTCATGTTTTTAACGATGGCCCCACAAAAACAGGACAACGCTATTGTGTGAATTCACTTTCGGTAGACTTTAAGAATAAATAATAGTAAACCTTTCGATACTTTTTCTGTCCAAATTGTAACCCATAAATTTTAGGATCATGAAAAAGCATCTTTTTTTATTCGCTATAGTCACCTTCACACTTACGTCCTGTGCCACAAGAGTGTTCACTACCGCGCCTTCGACCTAAGTCGCTGTAGTTCATAAAGTGCCTCGAAACCATAAGATCGTAGTCGTCCTGAGACACCGTTACTGCTACCGGGGTGGAAAACACTATCGAAAAACAAGCAGGGGATATGTTTGGTAAAAGTATAAAGGGAAGAATTCCCAAATCCCATGCATCAAATTCAGTGTTGATTTTTAGTAATATCCGGCATTTGATTTTTACTGCTTTTTTATTTCTTTCAACTTACATTTCGTAAATTCGCTACTTCAAAAACAACTCAATACCATTACAAAATGAGTAAATACGATATGATAGTTTTAGGGAGTGGGCCCGGTGGTTATGTAACCGCTATTCGAGCTTCCCAATTAGGTCTGAAAACAGCTGTAATTGAAAAGGAAAGCTTGGGCGGTGTTTGCCTGAATTGGGGATGTATTCCTACCAAAGCACTTTTAAAAAGCGCTCAGGTTTTTGAATATCTAAAACATGCTGAAGATTACGGGCTAACCGTAAAGCGAGCTGACAAAGACTTCGGAAAAGTAGTGGAAAGAAGTCGCAATGTGGCAGATGGTATGAGTAAAGGAGTTCAGTTCCTGATGAAGAAGAATAAGATTGATGTGATCAATGGCTTAGGAAAACTGAAAACCGGTAAAAAGGTCGAGGTTGATGGTAAAGAATACAGCGCAGATCATATTGTGATCGCAACAGGCGCACGTTCGCGAGAGCTGCCTGGTCTTCCGCAGGATGGGAAAAAGGTGATTGGTTATCGTGAGGCAATGACCTTGAAAAAACAACCTAAAAGTATGATCGTGGTGGGAAGTGGAGCCATAGGAGTTGAGTTCGCCAACTTTTACCATTCCATGGGAACCGAGGTCACCTTAGTGGAGTTTCTTCCAAATTTGGTTCCACTTGAAGACGAAGAAGTTTCTAAGCAATTTGAGCGTATTTTCAAAAAGTCGGGCATTAAAGTAATGACCAACGCTTCTGTTGAAAGCGTGGATACTTCCGGCAAAAATGTGAAGGTAACGGTTAAAACCAAAAAAGGTGAAGAGATTATTGAGTCGGAAATTGTATTGTCTGCGGTAGGGATCACTTCAAACCTCGAAAATATTGGGTTGGAAGACGTTGGTATTGTACAGGATGGAGGTAAGATCATGGTGAATGATTGGTACCAAACCAATATCCCGGGTTATTATGCTATTGGGGATATAGTTCATGGCCCCGCTCTGGCGCACGTAGCTTCCGCGGAAGGTATTTTGTGTGTGGAAAAAATTAAGGGATTGCATGTGGAGCCAATTGACTACGGAAACATTCCGGGCTGCACCTATACCTCTCCTGAAATAGCCAGTGTTGGAATGACCGAAAAACAAGCTAAAGAAGCGGGATATGAATTAAAAATAGGGAAGTTCCCGTTCTCTGCAAGTGGTAAAGCAAATGCCGCAGGAACCAAGGATGGTTTTGTAAAGGTCATCTTTGATGCCAAATATGGCGAATGGTTGGGCTGCCATATGCTTGGTGCAGGTGTAACCGATATGATAGCAGAAGCCGTTGTAGCTCGAAAACTGGAAACCACAGGACACGAAGTTCTAAAGAGTATTCACCCCCACCCTACTATGAGTGAAGCGGTCATGGAGGCTGTGGCAGATGCTTACGGTGAAGTTATTCATTTATAGGAAGACATTTGATCTAAGATCGCTCCCGTTGGTCGCTTTTGGATATTAGAATTGACAGCCATTACTTTGTGTAGTCCTCTTCAAATTTTGCTATACCCCATACATGATAGACGGCCTGATATCTAATCGACAAAGCTTTGCAACGCCAACTCATAACTATGCAGTCCAAAACCTAAAATAACACCCTTTGCGACCGGCGAGATATAGGATTGATGTCTAAATTCCTCTCTGGCAAACGTGTTTGAAATATGTACTTCAATAACCGGGGATTCGATGGCTTTTACCGCATCTCCTATGCCTACTGAAGTATGTGAATAGGCAGCTGCATTTAGGATAATCCCGTCATAGGAAAAACCAACTTCCTGTATCTTATCGATCAACTCTCCTTCAATATTCGATTGAAAATGTGAAAGCTCTACCGATGGATATTTATTTTGAAGCGTACTGAAAAATTCTTCAAAGGGTAGATCGCCGTAGATGTTTTGCTCTCTCTTTCCAAGGAGATTTAAGTTGGGACCGTTGATTATAATGATCTTCATATTTCAAATATAGAACTAAAAAAAGCGGAAGTCTTCTTCCGCTAATCAATTTCATCCTTACTTTCAAAAATCGAATATCAAGCCCAATCTGGCGTGCAAATAGCCAAGTTCCATGATTACATATTTCACTTCGGCAAAGACATTTACGTTATCAGCAATATTATATTTATAACCCGATCCCAAATTTAATCCAAATTCAGAACCTTTTATAGTGCTTTCAGTACTTATCGGATTTCCTCCTCCAAGACCTAATTGTCTCCTATTAACATATAAGTATTCCCCACCTACCAACAGGTATAATTCTTCAATTACCTTATATCGTCCATTAAAATCGACCGCAGTCCATTTCGATCTT
>SMXJ01000101.1 GCA_004356305.1 Bacteroidota bacterium
CCGTTGTTCACAACAATTCCGGCCAATGAGATTATCCCCATCATTGTCATCATGAGCACAAAAGGAGACCCCGTTGCTAAAATTCCACCGAACACTCCAATAAAGCTCAGGAAGATCGCGATCATAATAATGGTGGGCTTGGAAATAGAGCTAAATTGAAAGATCAAGATCAGGAATATGAGCCCCAATCCGGTAAAAAAAGCACCCATTAAAAAAGATTGTTGTTTTGCTTGCTCTTCAATTTGACCTGTATAATCGATATTTACGGAAGAAGGAAGATCTATAAAACTTTCCATTTCACTTTGGATCTTACCAACGATAGCACCTGCATCGGTAAAGCCCGGTGCCATTGCCGAATACACGGTAACAACACGTTTACCATCCCTGTGTTTGATGGCGCTGAACGATGAGGTATTTTTTTGTGTAGCAACGGCAGATATAGGAATCTCCCTTATTTTCCCGGTAGCCTGATCCCTGAAAGTAATATATTGATCGAACAGGGCGGAGGTATTATATCGATTATTTTTATCAAAACGTACGTAAATGTCGTAGTCCTCTCCATCTTTTTTATACACCCCTGCTTTTTCGCCAAATAAAGATCGTCTTAACTGATTTCCAATGCTTCCGGCAGATACATTCAATTCCCCAGCTTTTTTTCTATCCACAACCACTTGCATGGAGGGTTTTCCCTTGTTTACATCGATCTTCAATTCTTCTATGCCTGGGATATTTTTAGCATTGATGAAGTTACGCATACCTTCAGCTGTCGCGATCAATTCGTTGTAATCCTTTCCTTCCAATTCGATATTGATCGGATAACCCACCGGAGGTCCTACGGCATCTTTTTCGACAGAAATCGCTACGCCGGGGTAGATTCCTTTAAGCGCTTCCTGCACCTTGCTTCTCAGTATTTCTGAATCCTTATTGTTCCGGAATTTAAACTCTCGCATAGTAGCAGTTATTTTACCCCGGTGTGGCATTTCGGCTGCACTACCACCATCTGTTTGTGGATTTCCTGCACCTTCCCCAACTTGCGATACCGCAGATTCTACCAGGAAGTTATAATCATCACCATCCATATATTCGCTCTCATTAACCACTTCGTAAACACGCTGTTCAATTTCTTTGGTGATGCGGTTCGTCTTTTCAATATCGGTTCCTTCGGGATATTCTATATAGACAATAATTTGGTTCGGCTTGTTATCCGGAAAGAATTCGAACTTGGTTCTTTGTGTGGCCATCGACCATCCAAAGCCCATAAAAACAGCGATCAACAATAAGAATATTCCAACGACGAAAAGAATCGGTTTTATTCCTCCGAGAGCCCAGGTCAGAAATTTTTGGTACTTCCTCTCGAGACGAGACATCATATTCTTCTGAAAATAAATGGCGGAATCTTTTATGACATATCGGTATACCCAAAACATCAAAGCAACCACAATTATTAAGCTTCCAAGACCTCGTACAGCACCTCCAACAAAGAAAATAAATAATCCTATAGGTACCATAATAGCAGAAAGTCGTATTAATTGTTTTCTGGTAAGCTTTTTATCTCCTACTTCCATAAAGCGTGACACCAACATTGAGTTCATAAAAATGGCGACAAATAAAGAGGATCCTAGGACCACCGAAAGTGTGATAGGAAAATAGATCATAAATTCTCCCATTACGCCGGGCCATGTACCTAATGGAATGAAAGCGGCGACGGTGGTAGCCGTAGAAATAATAATAGGGAATGCGATCTCTCCAATTCCTTTTTTAGCCGCCTGTATACGTGACATACCTTCTTCGTCCATCAATCGATAGGCATTTTCAACCACCACAATCCCATTGTCCACCAGCATTCCAAGCCCCATGATCAAAGCGAAAAGGATCATGGTATTCATGGTATACCCCAATGCTGAAAGGATCATAAAGCTCATAAACATCGACATGGGAATCGCGAAACCGACAAACAATGCATTTCGGAATCCAAGAAAGAACATCAATACCGTTACCACCAAAATAATCCCGAAAATAATATTGTTTACCAAATCATTAACCTGGTTGTTCGTTTTTGCAGACTGATCGTTGGCCTTTGTGATGGAAAGATCGGCCGGAAATATGTTTTTTTCTTTTACTTCAGCAAGTATCAGATCAATTTTCTCAACAGCTTCGATCATATTTTTGCCCGAGCGCTTCTTCACATCCAGCATTACCACGCTGGTTCCAAAATCGCGGGCATAGGTAGTTTTATCTTCTTCTTTAAATCGTACTGTGGCGATATCACGAAGGTAGATAACTCCGTTTTCAGATTTTACAACAAAATTCTCTAATTCGCTCGGTTTTTCGATCTCTCCCAGAATACGAATGGTACGACGTTGCCCATTAGATATTAAATTACCCGCAGAGATGGTTATATTTTCATCGCGAATGGTGTTGATAATATCATCAAAACTTACCTTTGCAGCCATCATTTTGTAGATATCCACGCCCACTTCCACTTCTTTCTCTTGGGCTCCTCGAATGTCGGCAGCTTTGATCTCCGGTAGATCTTCAATTTTGTCTTGAAGGTATTCAGCAAACTCCTTCAACCGTTCTACGGGATAGTCTCCGGAAATATTAATGTTGAGAATAGGCATCTCTTCACTGAGACTTAAAGCGAATACATCGGGTTCTACTTTCGCATTATTAAAAGTTGGCCAATCCTCATTTGCTTTTTCACTATCCACTTCATCCTTTACCTTTTGTTTGGCCTGCTCAACACTAATATCTTCATCAAATTCCACAGTGATGATCCCGTAATCTTCTTGAGAGGTAGAAAGGATTTCAACCACATTCGAGATATTTCTGATCTTGTCTTCCAAAGGATCGATAATAAGCCTTTCAATATCTTCGGAAGTATTTCCGGGATAGGGTATAGAAATATAGATCTTTGTCTCATTGATCTCAGGAAAGTTCTCTCGAGGCATATTAAAGTAGGCTGTGATACCCAAAATAAGGAAGAGTGAGATCATCACATAAATGATAGTTGGATTGTCAATAGCCCAACTAGAGAGACGGAATTCCTTGTTTACTTGCTTTTTCTTAGCACTCATAGTCTATTGGTTTTTGATTGTGATCTCCTGGCCATCCTTTACCGTTCGCGCGCCTTCAACGATAATTTCATCCCCTTTTGTAAGTCCGGCAAGCACTTCGACATAATCTCCTTGAGCTACACCGGTGGTAATGATTTTCCGCGTGGCAAATGAATTTTGCCCAGAATCACCTTCTTCGGTATTTGTACTCACGATAAAAACGTATTGTTCTCCTTGTGCATTTTCAGAAATAACACTTAAAGGAACCAGTAAAGCGTTTTCGTTTGTATAATCATTTATTCGCAACCGTGCTGTTAAATTTGGTTTCACGTTACCATTATTGTTGGGGACATCAACTTCGATAGAAAAAGCACGATTGGCAGGGTTGATGTAGTTTCCAGTCTGTCTCACCTTAGAACTAAAAGTTTCGCCTAAGATGGGAAGATCAATCTCAACATCCTTACCGGGAACAACGCTTTTGAGGTAACGTTCTGGCACTTCGGCTTCAATATACATATGGTCTAAATTCACTATTCTGAAAAGTGCTTGTCCAGGGGCCACCACGGTTCCTTGATCGGTGATGACATCGTCAATGACTCCCGAAAAAGGAGCTTTCACAGCAGTTTTAGCAACTTGACTTTGTAATTGATTTACCGCGTTTTGTGCGGATTCATAATTGGCTTTCATTTGAAGATATTGAATCTCAGACCCTATTTTTTGCTCCCAAAGTCGTTGCTGTCGTTCGTAAGTAGTCTTGGCCAACTGGGCCTGGACCTCTAGCTGACTCAATTGACTTCCCAATCCTCCATCATCGATTCGCGCCAATATCTGCCCCTTACGTACCCGATCTCCTTCTGTTACAAAGATACGAGTGAGTGTGCCCTGATATTCAGGATAAATGATAACGTTCTGTTTGGTGGCAACGCTTCCCTGAAGTTCAATAAAGTGGCGAAACAATGTGTCGCTAATAGTTTGGGTAGTTACCAGGGCCGAGTTATCACTCTTATCGAGATCTTTAATGGCTTCATCCAACTTTTTCAATGCATTTTGAATTTCGGACTGTTTCACTTTAACTTCTGAACGCTTGCTGAGAATGGTTTCCAAATTACCTTCAGAAATGATGTCATCCACAGATCTTTCAGATTGGTCTGCCCCACAAGATGTGAGAATAATAGCGATTATAAAAAGGGTTAGTATTTTTTTCATTCTTAATCTGTTTAATTGTTTGAAACTCTATGCCATTGTAGTTTGCTACTTGTTGTTTTATCTATTTATGTCCTCTGAGTCTATTCTAAGCTGAGGTATGTTAAGCACCGTTTCAATAGCTGCCTTGGCATTTATCAGATCCAGCATACTCTGAATATATACTTGTTGAGCAAAGTACAACTGGGTTTGTGCTTGTCGAAGTTCAAAGCTTGTGGACAATCCTTCGGTGAATTTTACTTGATTTTTGTTTTCAATTCGTTCCGCCAGGGCTATATTTTTCTTTGAGTTTTCAAATTTTTCTATGGCGAACAGGTAGTTGTTTTTGGCCGAATTGAGCTCCAAATTAACGATTTGAATGGTTTCTTCAAGTTCAGTTTTGGCCTGGTCCAAAGCAATTTTGGCACGTTGTGTTTTTGCGCTTCGCATGCCACTACTAAAGATGGGAATGTCCATACTCACTCCCAGGATCGATGATTGATACCATCTTTGCTCGCCGCTAAAAAATGTAAATGAATCACTATTGGCCTGAGTCCCATAATTAAGAAAGGCCTTGAGAATTGGTAATGAACGGCTTTTTTCCAGTTTCATTTCTAAGTCACGCTGTTCGGTCAGGTTGTAAGCAATTTTAAAGTCGACATTGTCTTCCAGGTTCAAGTTGCTATCCAAAATTTGAAGTTGTATGTTTTGCTCTGCTAGCTTATCGAGATCATCCGTAAAAAGAACTGAGCTTTCCACAGGAATGCCAAGCCCGACATTAAACATTTGACGGGCAATGTTGGCAGATCGTCTCGCGTTACTCAATTCTGTAATAATTTCGAGCAAGGTAATTTCAAGCTGCTCAACACTTTCTTCTTCTTCAAGTCCATTTTCATAAACTATACGAGTTTCAAAAAGGTTTTTCTCAAGGGCGATCTTATTTTTTTCAAAAATAGTGATAAGCTCTTCTGAAAGGAGAACGCTTCCGTAGGCATTGATAACACCCTTGCGTACCTCGAGATTTGTTTTTTCAGCTGCATTTTCCGAAAAATCCAAAAACGCCCGGGCTGCCTGTAGTCCAACCAGATAACTGCCATCAAAGATCAACTGATTTAAAGTCGCGACAGCTGTTGCGTTTTGTTTGGTCCCAAATACAATAGGGACAAAAGTACCGGACTCTCCTCCGGTAAAATCGGCAGGAAGAAGTGTGACGGGTTGTTTTAAATTGTTGTTATACGAGAGGCTTCCGTCAATTTGTGGCAATCCTATGGCAATTGTTTCCCACTTTAGCTTGATTGCTTTGGCGATCTCACGACGTGCATTAATCGTAGTATAGTTACTATCCAGGGCAAAAGTGATTGCATCTTCCAAGGAAAAACTATAGGTCTTTCTCTCTTGTGCCCATGAAGGGGAAGCGATCAGAATAAAAGCTAATAGAACGAATAGGTTACGCATTGGCTATAGTAGTTTTAATGAATTTATTCAATGTTATCAGTCCTTGTTTGGTCACAATGCCTCTCAGATGGTATTCGAGGTAATCTTCGAATAATTCCCTTTTCGGAAATTTCTGAACCGGGAAGATCGAGTCGTCCTTTATGCCATTAACCCCGATAAAGTAGATGCGTGAAACAAATTCTGTGTCGATATTGTCACGGTACAACCCCTGTTCAACACCTCGCTGAAGGTTCTTCATAGTACAGTCATACATCTTTTCGAAGTGCATTTCCCTGAAAGTTGCATGCACCTCTGGGTAGTATTTTTGAAGCTGAAATTGCGGAGAGGACTTTTCATCTTTTAACTGATGCATCACGAATTTTTTGATCTCATATAATTCCTCAATTGGGTTTTTATTCAAATCACAAATGCGGTCAATACCATTCGTAATATGGTTGAATAAGGTCATGGTCGTCTCGTGTACCAATTCTGTTTTATGACTGAAATGTCTATAAATTGTCTTTTTCGAAATTCCCATTTCATTGGCGATATCATCCATGGTCACACTCTTAAATCCCAGGTTGATAAATAGTTCGGTTGCCTTTTGTATTATCTTATCTTTCATATCCCTTTGTACATTATTAATTAGTTCATTCGGAACATCCCAAATCCCCCTCTTCTTCAGGGATCAACTTTTGCTTCTGACGTTATATAAAGCCGACAAAAATAAGACAGGAAACTTTAAAAACCTTAAAAGTTTCCAAAGTTTCACAAAGTTTTAACAATTCATTGGTATTTGATTGTCAAACGTCCATTTTATCATTTCTTTAGCGTCAGTTTTGCGGGCAAGCCGTATTTTAGCTGGAAATTTTGTGAATGGAATCATGGAATGACTATAGTGCATATCTCGCGAAATATCTGGATCAAATCCTTACGGTGAAAGAACCTTCACGGCTTTATGAACCTGTAAGATACATCCTCAATTTGGGAGGTAAGCGTTTACGCCCGGTGCTGACCCTGATGGCTGCAGATTTTTTTTCTGATGACTACCGAAAAGCGATAAACGCAGCTCTGGCTATTGAGCTGTTTCATAATTTTTCGCTCATTCACGACGATATTATGGACAATGCTCCCTTACGTCGGGGGAAGGAAACAGTTCATGAAAAATGGGATGTGAATACCGGTATTTTGAGTGGTGATGTCATGCTTATTTTGGCTTATCAATTGTTTGAGGTTTATGAGCCGTCCCTCTTTAGAGAATTGGCAGAATTATTCAGTAAAACGGCGATCGAAGTTTGTGAAGGTCAACAGTATGATGTTGATTTTGAAACCCGGAATGATGTAACGATTTCAGAATACCTAAAAATGATCGATTACAAAACTGCTGTTCTCATGGGTGCAGCTATGAAAATGGGGGCTATTGTGGCAAGGGTTTCGGATAGTTGTAAAGAAAGCATCTACCAATTTGGAAGAAACCTTGGAATTGCCTTTCAGATGCAGGATGATTATCTCGATGTTTTCGGAAACCCGGAAACTTTTGGCAAGCAGCAGGGAGGTGATATAGTTGCCAACAAAAAAACATTTTTATACTTGACCGCACTAAAAAAATGCAGCAAGAACGAAGCCGATATGCTTCGGAAATTATTTAGTGAAAACCCAAAAGATCCTTCAGAAAAAATTACTGTGGTCAAGACTATTTTTGAAACTTCGGGTGCCACAGACGCAACTCTTTCTGAAATTGAAAATTATACACAAAAAGCCAATGCCGTTCTGAATAACATCAATCTTTCCGAAGAAAAGAAAACGAAGTTACGTGAATTCGGGGAAGGGTTGATGAATCGAACGGTTTAAAAGAGAATGAAACCTAACTTCGGATCAGTAATAAAAATTAAAAATATACCCTCACGAAAGGAGCCCAGGCGTTGGCGTAGATACTCCTGTCGATATCATATAGCACATCATAACGAATACCAAATGTTACATTATTACTTCGGAAACCACCTCCTAAAAACAAAGCGGGATACCAATAATTCTCGTCCGCGAAGCCTAGTCCTGAATCGTAATTACGATTCACATTCAGGAGTTCGAACTCTGAGGAAATTTGTATTTCCCTGATCACATTGAAAAGAGATAATACACTTCCCCCAAAGATGGTCGAGGTATAATTGTTTTTCAAACTGTTGTAACTACCGCTAAGGCCTACCCCAAAAGCAATTTTATCGTTGAACTCGTAAATAGCGCTGGGAGCTAGCGTGCCGCTAAAAAATCCATCACCAAAACTCAAACTTATACCACCACCAAAGCGTACCTGTTGCCAAAATTGTGAGCGGGTTTCCTGGGCATTGGATGAGATGTAAAAACATATTGTGAAGATGAACAAAACCAGTAATTTAATAGTGTAATAACAAGGTACTTTCATTTGGAAAACTTTATCAGATGTGAATTATAAATATACAAAGAACAATACCTTCGTGTATGGATTTGTTGTATTTTTGTATCGTTTTTATATTAAGAGGCCCTATTTATTCCTATTATGGATAGATTTTCATTTCTAAATGCGGTTCACCCTTCTTACATCGCAGAGCTCTACGATACATATTTACAGTTTCCGGATAATATAGAGCCCAGTTGGCGCTCGTTTTTTCAAGGATTCGATTTCGGGATTGAAAATGGGTCGCTCGAACTTCTCGGTATCGAGGGAGAAGGGCAAGTAGTTCCTGAAAATGTATTAAAGGAGTTTCGAGTGGTCAAACTCATCGACGGTTATCGCACCCGTGGGCATTTGTTCACAAAAACAAATCCTGTTCGGGAGCGTCGTAAGTATAAGCCTACCCTGGCATTGGAGAATTTTGGTTTAGCCGACAGTGATCTGGATTCATATTTTGAAGCCGGATCTATATTGGGACTAGGCAAGAGGCCGTTGCGAGAAATTGTGGATCACCTCGACGCAATTTATTGTGACTCTATTGGGTTGGAATATATGTACATTCGAGATCCGGAAGAAAGAAAATGGATACAAAACTGGATAAACGAAAATGACAATC
>SMXJ01000102.1 GCA_004356305.1 Bacteroidota bacterium
AGGAACAGGAAGAATATACCCACACCTTATTCAATATGGTGGAGGATCTGGCCTATATGGTATATGAAATAAAAGAAACGCAGAAGAAAGCACAGGATATCATCGATAATAATCCCAGAGGAAAAAAGTCTGCTCAAAGATTGTATGATACCTTAGAAGATCTGCGGAAAGATCTGGTGATCACAACGGGCGATAATTATGTAGCTTCTGCCGACCCAGAACTCAGGGAACGTATGGGCGATCTATACTCCGGAGTCGCGGGAACATATGATGGAGTATCAGCCGCCCGCAAGAAGAATTTCAAGTTGATCTCGGAAGAATTTGATAAAGAAAAAGATCGTTATGCTGCAATTATGGCGAAGGAAGGTAAGAGATTTATGTTGTATTTGGAAAAGAATGATATTGCAAAGCCCGCTATTAAAACAAGGGAAGAGTTTATTGACAGGGAATAATTATTGAATGGTTTGAACATTTTGGACCCCGGTTGTCTTCGGAATCCCGGGGTCTTTTTTTTGATCAAAGATCGTCTCATTTTCTTGTTAACATCATTGTGTATAACTCAACAAGATTCAGAAAAAACATAACTGATAGTTTTATAATTTTAGTAAAACCCAATAGTTATGGATCTACGAGATATCACACTGTTGCAACTGCGTCCCGAAATACCTAGCGTCAAAATACATCCCGGTACCTCTTCTGATGAATTATTTCAAAATGAAACCTTACGACCCATAGTCAAGCTTCAGGATGATCTGATGGTCGCTGTTTTTAGAAATTACATCCGTAAACATAAAAATGTATTTTATGATCTATCGGTCGAAAAACGTCTGGATTATATCGAAAATGCAATTCATAAGGACATGAAATTTCGCAACTCCTTAAAAGGTATGATGATTGGTCAATTCACGCTCGACGAATACGAAAAATACATACAAAACTCATCGGCGCTCAATAAGCGAATGATGAATATCGTAAATGAACGGTTAAAGAGCAATATTCAGTTATTGGACAATTGCCTGGTCCAGTAGCGAAACGCCGTTTAGATCGGTTGTAAGGACTTCGCTCATATAGTCAAAAAACGGGCGTAGCAATTCGTAGTGGTAGATCAGATCATCCTTAAAGTTTGCAGAGTGAACTTCGGCATCGGTGAAATTATGGGCCACAAAGAAGCTTTTCAGCCTTATCAGATCAATGTTTGAATGGTCTTTACTGAAACCTTTGGGAGCTGTTTTCACTACACTTCTCCGATTAAAACCGCCGAATGCCTTATTAAAATCCTTTTGATCGAGGATCTTTCGAATTTCCGAACTGTCCATTTCAAATTCTTTTCGAATACGCAACAGATCTGCCGGTTCGGGTGCGAAGAAACCGCCGGCCATTATTGAATTACCGGGTTCCAATCGCAAATAATACCCTCCGCGGCGGTGCGCTCCTGCCCTACTGAAACTGACGCTTCTATGTACATTATAGGGTGTTTTATCCTTGCTGAAACGCACATCTCTGTGAATGCGAAAAACTTTCAATTTTGCGATCTCGTCATTCATATTGAGCGCTGTTTCTACTTCGGAATAAAAGGTTTTCAGTTCTTTTTCACTCGACAGATATTCCTTTTTGTTCGCTTGCATCCAATCGCGATGATTGTTGTTTTTAAGCTTTTTAAGGAAGTCGTAGGAGGATTTTGGAATAGCACTCATTTGGTTTACGGTATTGATGGAATAAATTTACAAAAAATCATCTTTCTACTTACTTATAAGATCACTTCATTTAATATGAGTCCACTTGCAGGAGCTATATACTCCAGTTTTATGGTAGTGCCTGGTTCGAGAGTTTGTTTTAGAAAGTCCATATCTACTTTTCCCTGCCCTATATCGAAGAGCATCCCCATCATCAATCTGATCTGATGTCGTTTGAAGCCTTTTCCCCGAATTCGAAATACATAGCTTTTTTCAGGAAAAAAATTCGCCGTATAGAGGTCGTTTACGACTATTTCAGATTTGATCACTGTACCCACCGTTTTAGTCCCGGGATTGGGTTTGTATGCGTAGTTTTTAAAATCGTGTGTTCCTTCAAACAGTTTAGCAGCTTGTTTCATTCTACCTACATCCAAGTCGCCTAAAATAGTGGTCATAAATGGCGCAGCAAAAGGATGCGCTTTGCTTCCAAATGAAAATAAGTACAAATACTCCTTCGCTGTGGGCGCATTGATTATATTAAATTCCGCATCTATCTCTCTAATTTCCAAAGCCCTTATATCCGGCGGCAAATTTTCATTGAATTTGGGTAAAAATTGGTCGATGACCAATGGGTCGCCATCCAAAAATAACTCTACATAAGCCCTATTTGCAGAAACTTTTGCGTCTGTGCGTCCTGAGGCCAAAAGTTTAAAATTTTTATGCCCGAAAACATAGGAAAGTGTTCTGGATACCATCCCTTCGACGGTAAGTACATCGGGTTGTTTTTGCCAACCACTATATCGGAAGCCTAAATACTGTAATTGAATGAGATAGAAATACCGCGATGAATCCATAATTCAAAAATATGTATATTTACTACACTAACCTTAAACATTTTAATTATGACTGCAAATAATAAACCGAATAGATGGTTTTGGATAATCGCTGTGGTTGCGTTTATTTGGAATGCCATGGGCGTTATGAGGTACTTGATGCAAGCCTATGATACGGAAAGCTTTAGAGATCAATTCAATTCAGAACAACTCGCATTAATTGACAGCATCCCTGCCTGGGGAACCGGAGTTTTTGCGGTTGCTGTCTTTGGTGGCCTGCTTGGATGCCTTTTGTTATTGTTAAGAAAGAAATTTGCGAGGATGTTGTTCGGACTTTCTCTTTTGGCCGTTCTTGTTCAAATTATATACACATGGTTAGCCACAGACTCTATTGAAATATTCGGAAAGGTTGATGGCATCGTTATGCCAATGATCGTTATCGTAATAGCTATTTTCCTGTATTACTACAGTAAAGGTGCCGCCCAAAAAGGATGGCTCAAATAATAATCAGTATTGAATTGGTTGGACAAGGGCTTTGATTTTATATTAAAGCCTTTGTTATTTTTAAGCTAGTTTCTAATTATATTTTCCCCAGAAATAATTAAATCAACCACTATTTTGCCTGTCTGTAAAAGCGATCTCCGTATGGGAAGAAACGTCTGTTACCCGGTTACTTATATCAAAAAAAATATTTCTTTTATGATCGGATTGAATTGTTCATTTCATGTGAAAAACATATCGATTATTCACTATTTATAACCCAAATATTTTGCTATGTTTGTTAGAATAACCGATCTGATTTTCTAGTACCCATAAAACAGTCAATTACCAATAATGAAAAATTTCCTGATCGCTTTTTTGGTTTTCCTAATATGGTCATTTTTCGGTATATGGTTGTATTCCTTGATGCAACCCGTTCAAAACAATTCTATGAATAAGGATACAATCGCGACCACCAAGGCAGAAGATGTTGATCTCAAAATGGACGATCCTTTGGCTATAGATGATGCGGATGCGGTAATTGGAGAGACTACGGACTCGTTGAGTTTAAAAGAAAATAAGGACGATTTACGAACGGATACCTCTGGGGCCCTTGGTTTAAAAGCAACAACACCTGGCAATGAACTGGTTTTTCTTTATTCTGAAGGAATTACGATATGGAAGAACACCGATCAACTGGAGTACTCGAGTAAAATATTGGATTTCAAATACAAACTCAATACCTACCTTGTTGAACATCCCGACGAAGAACTTCACATCTCTTCCCTCTACAGCGCTTCTGAAAATATTGTGAATCCAAATTTCGGCTATCAAAGAGGTCAGAAATTGAAACGGATATTATTGAGAACCGGCATTTCGGGTGATAAAATGGTCGTCAAACCAGTGATCAGGGAAATTGAGTTTGATGAGAACGGTGTCTTTAAAAATGGCATCTTCTTTTCTTTCCAACCGCTGGACACAAAACGAGTCAAGGACTTGAGACTTTCCTTGCCGGAAACAAAAACTATTTACCCTGAATTAATAAACAACGACATTGTTGTGAATATAGCATTACAGGAACTGCTCGCCGAAGTAAAAAATGCCGTCGAATCAAACCCTAATTTACAAGTGCATATTGTAGGACACACCGATAACATTGGAAATGCCAATGACAATTATAAACTAGGATTGAAATATGCCAGACAAGTACGTTGGTATTTACTTACTAATGGAAATATTAAAAGGGATAGAATTATAGCCAGTTCGGAAGGCGAATCTAAAGCCATCGCAGGTAATAAGACCAAACGTGGCAGATTATTGAATAGGCGCATAGAGGTTATTTATAAAACTAATTAATGGAACCACTCACCGATTTTATCAATCAATTATCCAGTTACACAGGAATATTTATGCTGATGCTCAGTACCTTTTTGATCGGGTATTTTTCAGCATGGGGCATGCAACGCGCGAAGTATGCAAAGATACTGCGGAAATTAAATAAGAAATCCATCTTCGCTAAAGAATCGGGCGAGACCAAGGACATCGATGTTATTTTTTCTGAAATAAAGCCAAAAATAATCGAAGTGGTCAAAGAGGCCCAGGAGGAGCTTGAACTGCAAAGAGAAAGTGAAGAAACCGTCGAGGCAAAATCGGCAAAGGAAATCGCCGAGAAAGCCAGAACCAGTTATATTTCTTATACCCATAGTAAACCGAAACTTAATTTTGATCACTTTGGCCAGGCCGATACTAATAATCGTGAAGATCTGACTAAAATAAATGGTATTGGCCCCTATATAGAAGAAAAGTTGAACGAAATTGGAATCTACAATTTCCGGCAAATCAGTCGTTTTAAGAATGAGGACATTCGGATGCTGACCGAATTGATCGATTTCTTTCCCGGACGTATTGAACGAGACGATTGGGTGGGACAAGCCGAGGAGCTCAACGACTAAAACTGCCTTACGATGAAATTAGCCACCCTGGATTGGATCCTGATCATCTCATTTTTCGTTGTTTTCTTATTGATCGGAATATTAGTTGCCAAGCGAGCAGGTAAAAACACTAAAGAATTTTTTCTCTCCGGACAAAATATGCCATGGTGGCTACTTGGGATCTCTATGGTGGCTACCACTTTTTCGGCCGATACACCAAACCTGGTAACCGATATTATACGCCAAAACGGTATTTCAGGGAATTGGGTGTGGTGGGCATTCCTTTTAACGGGAATGTTAACCGTCTTTGTCTATGCCAAACTCTGGAGGCGCTCAAAAGTAGTGACCGACCTTGAATTCTATGAATTGCGTTACAGTGGAAAGGAAGCAGCATTTTTACGAGGTTTTCGTGCCATTTATCTGGGCGTTTTCTTCAATGTGATGATCATGGCCTCGGTTTGTCTGGCAGCGATAAAAATAGGAGGTATTTTATTTGACCTGGAGCCCTGGCAGGCGGTTGTTTTTGCTTCGGTCATCACGGTGCTTTACAGTTCCATAGGAGGGCTTCGAGGCGTTATTTTTACAGATTTCCTGCAGTTTATCATCGCTATGGTTGGCTCGATCTGGGCAGCCCATTATATTATTAACATGCCTGAAATTGGTGGATTGGAAAATTTACTGAATCATGCGAATGTAAAAGACAAGCTTAATTTCCTTCCCGATTTCAATGATAACTACACTTTAGTTACTTTACTCATTATTCCCCTGGCCGTACAATGGTGGAGTGTCTGGTATCCGGGAGCAGAACCCGGTGGTGGAGGTTACATAGCCCAACGGATGCTTTCAGCCAAAGACGAAAAAAACGCGATCGGGGCGACGCTTTTGTTCAATGTCGCACACTATGCCTTACGTCCCTGGCCATGGATACTGATCGCTTTGGCTTCCCTGGTACTTTATCCACAGCTCAGCGATATCGCCACACAGTTCCCAAATGCAACTCTGGGCCATGATCTTGGCTATCCGGCTATGTTAACTCACCTGCCGGCGGGTCTTCTTGGGTTGGTGGTTGCATCATTGATCGCCGCATTTATGAGTACCATTTCAACTCATCTCAATTGGGGGTCTTCCTATATTTCGTTGGACTTCTACAAACGTTTTATAAAGCCTGAGGCTTCAGAAAAAGAGTTGGTGAATATCGGTAGGCTTTCGACCGTTATACTGATGATATTTGCCGCCTTATTGGCTTTGGTGTTGAGCAATGCCTTAAGCACTTTCAATATTTTGCTTCAAATAGGTGCCGGTACGGGGCTCATTTTTATTTTGCGCTGGTTTTGGTGGCGTATAAATGCCTATAGCGAGATCACCGGAATGATCGTATCGTTTGCTTTGGCACTCCTTTTTGAGTTTGTCGACTTCGGTATAGAGGATCATGAAAAACTTTTGTTGAGCGTCTTGATCACGACATTTAGCTGGGTTACCGTGACATTAATAACAAGGCCGACAAATACCGAAACCCTGGCTAAGTTCTACAATGCGATAACGCCTTATGGAAGGGGTTGGAATGTATTTAAAGATATAGCATCAAAGCAAAACATAACACTTAAGACAACCAACGACAACTTTACGATAGATCTGGCCTCTATGCTCTTAGGAATTGTATTTGTCTATACGTCATTGTTTGCCACCGGGTATATCATCTACGGAAACATGACGGGAGCAGTCATTCTTATAACAATTGCTTTAATTTCAGGGGTTACAATAATTAAGCTTTGGAAACGGAAATAAAAAAAGGAAGATGTTAAGCTTCCTTTTCATATGATGAATTAGCTATTATTTAGTTGAAGAAAATATTGAAACCAATATTTGCACTAAAAATATTGAAATCTCCGTCTCCCGCATCATCGTTCAAGCCAATACCATAACGCAAACCAGGTTCAACGCTCACGTTATCTGCAACAAACCAAGCATAACCAGCTTGAAGTCCTACCCATAAAGGTGAAAAACCGTTTCCCGAAGAACCATTCACATCTACTGCGACCGGGAACATTTTTGCAATATAGTATTTTCCGCCAAACTTCCAGTTGAACATTCCACTTGATCCTCCCCCTCCCGAATCACCATATCCAAGCCCGCCTTTAAGCGCTAGATCATCGAGTATAAAATAGCCGGCTTCACCACCTATAGCCCAGGCGGTCGTGCCATCTCTCGACCTTAAAGCAAATCCGGTGTTTGACGTGGAAGATTCACCAAAACCAGTGTTTATTTCAATAACAATAACTCCTTGGTCTGTGGGGTTGCCACTTGTTTCGTCTTGTGCAAAGTTAGTAGTCATGACAAATAATACAAATGCTGCGAAAATTAATAATTTTTTCATGATATAATAGTTTGATTAATAGCACTTTAAAGCTACTAAAATAATCTATACTATTACTGCTCCAAGAGACCGTTTTTTATTAACATACTTGTTAACAGGTAAATACTCAAAAAAAAGCCATCTAAGTGATGGCTTTGTACTTTGATTGCATCGATATATCACAAAAATGAGTATCCTACCGCGACGGTAGCTACCGCATTTTTACCATCTCCCAATTTCATTATGTCGGTTAAACCAATATTATACCGCCCACTCACTCGAATGCCAAATGGAAACTCAAACCCCGCGCCAATAACAGCGGAAAGATCAAATGATTCGGCCTCCGAAATGCCATTAAAAACCTCTTTGATATTATCATCAACCACAAATCCAAATTGTGGACCAGCTTGAAGGTTCAAGCTTTCAGTTATATAATACTTTATTACGATAGGTATGATCACATAATTGAGATCAATCTCTCCCGCATCAAACTCAGCTCCTTGTTGTGAATATAAAAGATCACCTTGGACACCAAGCTTATCATTTAACTTTACGCCTGCGAATACTCCCACTACGAAGCCAGTTTTATTTGTTAGACCTGTGGCATCGGTAATATTAGCAAAGTTCACCCCAGCTTTGATCCCAAAATCCAATCCTTGAGAAAATGACTGAACAGAGAATACTATTACGAGGATCAAAAGCGATAATTTTTTCATAGTTTATAGTTTAGATGTTTTGTGTAAAACTACAACGATTTTATGCAAGATATTATTTCAACTTAGCCTTTTTTAAAATATATTTAACGGGTATTAGATATGAAGTGGAAACAAGCCATACATGACTTTAAGAGCTATTTACACATTGAACGTGGATTATCAAACAATTCCATCTCCAATTATGTTTATGACCTTCAAAAGCTCGTTAACTGGCTTGAATCAAACCAAATTGATGATTCCCCTATCAATATTTCGGAGAATATAATACAGGAATTTATCTACCAAATAGCAAAAGAGGTCAACCCGCGTTCTCAAAGCAGGATCATTTCCGGTTTACGTGGGTTTTTCAATTATCTTATTTTTGAAGAATATCGAAAGACGAATCCCCTGGAATTGATCGAAAGCCCAAAAATAGGCCGAAAGCTACCGGACACCCTTTCCGAAGAAGAGATCGACCTGATCATCGCCCAGATCGATCTGAGCAAGCCACAAGGAGAGCGTAATCGAGCGATACTTGAAATACTTTACGGTTGTGGATTACGGGTTTCAGAAGCGATCCAACTCAGAGTATCAGATCTGTTCTTCGAAGAAGGGTTTATCAAAGTCACCGGAAAAGGAGACAAACAGCGCTTTGTGCCTATCGCTCCTTTAACCATCAAGTATATCGACTTATATAAAAAGGAAATACGCAATCATCAAACCATTTCGAAGGAATCCATCGACACATTGTTTTTAAACCGAAGAGGAAAAGGGCTTGGCCGAGCCATGATCTTCACAATTATCAAAGATCTGGTTGAAAAAGCAGGGATCCGAAAAAATGTGAGTCCGCATACATTCCGCCATTCGTTTGCCACTCACCTACTGGAAAATGGCGCCGATCTGCGTGCCATTCAGCAAATGCTCGGTCACGAAAGTATTACTACCACCGAAATCTACACTCATATAGATAAGTCTCATTTGGCGAAAGTGATGCTGCAATTCCATCCTAGAAAATAAGGATGAAATATACCTGATATAATCATCCGAAAAATAAATTGGTTTTGTAATTTTAAGGAAAACTCGACAAGAACATGAAAACATTACATTTTGACAATAATGATGCTATGGGTGCTATTGGCCTGGGAACCTGGAAGGCGACAGGAGATGAAGTGAAAAATGCTGTGAAAGAGGCGATTGAAGCAGGGTTTCGACATATTGATACGGCCTCTATTTATGGAAACGAGGAAGAAATTGGAGAAGCCTTGGCAGAAGTCTTTACTGAAGGGAACATTCGTCGTGAGGATGTATTTATTACCACGAAGCTTTGGAATGATGCTCATAAAAAGACGGAGGTTAGCGCTGCACTACAGGAATCATTGCGTAAACTAAAATTGGATTATCTGGATCTCTATTTAATTCATTGGCCGGTTGCCTTAAAAGCCGGGGTTGGGTTACCCTCCTCACAGGATGATTTCATTTCCTTAGAGGAAGCTCCCATTATTGATACCTGGAAAGAACTGGTGGTAGCGAAAATGAGTGGGTATGTACGACATATCGGAGTGTCAAATTTCAGTAAAAAGAAATTGGAAGATCTAATCTCCAAAGCAAATATCAAACCCGAGGTGAACCAGATCGAGATGCATCCTTTACTTCAGCAAAACGAGTTACTGGACTATTGTAATAGAGAAAACATCAAGATCACTGCCTACTCTCCCTTAGGTTCCGGAGACCGTCCCCCTGAATTCAAAAGTGAGGGAGAGCCTGATCTAATGGACATTTCAGAAATAAAAGCAATTGCCGAAAAGCACAATGTGTCTCCTGCACAGATCCTTATTGGTTGGCACACCCAACGAAATACTTCCGTGATCCCAAAATCTACGAGTAAAGTTCATATGGAAGCAAATTTAGCGGCTACAGCTGTGCCGTTGGATAATGACGATATGGAAACCATCGCGAGTTTGGATAAGAACTATCGCTTTATTACAGGTAAGTTTTTTGAAGCTCCGGAAAAAGGTTATGTGAACATTTATGACGAATGATAGGCCGCCCGAGACTCTAAAAACAGTTAAGATCCGGACTTGAATAAATAATCCCCTTGAGTTTATAAGCCGAAGGATGGCCGGCAAGCTCTCTTCAAATAAATCCTCCTCAATTAAAAAACGTATTGTTTCTGGTGTTGGTTATAAATTCAATTCCAAAGATTAAACACCTTTTCACCAAGTCATTATTCAGTTTGATCTATCGATGGAAGTTCAAAAAGCATATGATCACGATATTTGAAACCTGTCACATGGGGAAACCCTGTGAACAGGCTGGTTGATTTTAAAATATAATTCAGAACATAAAAAGACTATTTTCTATAGCCCGTATGCAGCGGTTATTTTGCGATATTCACTGCTCTTGTTTCTCTAATCACGGTCACTTTTACCTGTCCCGGATAGGTCATATCTATTTGGATCTTCTGTGAGATCTCGAACGATAATTGAGCGGCTTTGTCATCGCTTACTTTATCACTTTCGACAATAACACG
>SMXJ01000006.1 GCA_004356305.1 Bacteroidota bacterium
AGATCTTGTGATAAAATTGAATCATGCGGATAAATTTCCGGGGATGTTCGAAGCGGAAGCAGAAGGGTTGTCTATATTAAAAGCATCTGAAAGTTTTAGAATACCTGAGATCATCAACTGTGGAATTGAAAGTGAACAGGCCTATTTACTCCTTGAAAATATCGAGCAAGGAGCTATTTCAAATCGTTTTTGGACCGAATTCGCGGAACAGCTGGCAAAGCTTCATAGATCGAGCAATAGCAGGTTTGGGCTGGACCATTCCAATTATATAGGCAGCCTTACCCAGCGTAATAACCATCATGATGTGGCCTCTGAATTTTACATCGATGAACGCCTGGAACCCCAGTTTTCTTCAGTCCGTAAACAGGGATATTCGTTTTCAGATCTAGATTCCTTTTATAAAAATATTTCAGAAATAATTCCCAAAGAAAATCCATCACTTATTCATGGAGATCTTTGGAGCGGCAACTATTTGGTGTCATCGAAAGGAGAACCGGTATTGATCGATCCTGCAGTTGCTTTTGCCCCCAGGGAAATGGACCTGGCAATGATGCAGCTGTTTGGTGGTTTTCAGGCTAAAGTATTTTCTATTTATAATGAGATCCTTCCGCTTACCGAAAACTGGGAGTCCCGCATTCCGCTATGGCAATTGTATTACCTTTTGGTACATCTCAATTTATTTGGGAGTGGTTATTTGTCGCGAGTAGAGCAAATCGTCAAGTCGTATTCTTAAATTAAAAGTATATTTTTGCATTTCAGTAACCGATGAAATTCAGCAACGAATGAAAGCCTATTTATTTCCCGGTCAGGGAGCACAATTCACAGGTATGGGGCAGGATCTGTATAATGCCTCGGCAAAAGCAAAAGACCTCTTCAATCATGCGAATGAGGTATTAGGCTTCGACATCACTAAAATAATGTTCGAGGGTACTTCTGATCGATTAAAAGAAACCGCTGTAACCCAACCTGTGATCTTTCTACACTCCACAATTTTAGCCGAAGTGATGGGAGATGCTTTTCAACCCGATATGGTCGCCGGGCATTCTTTGGGTGAATTTTCGGCATTGGTAGCGAATAGAACCCTGGCGTTCAGTGATGGTTTGAGATTGGTTTCCCGCAGAGCGCAAGCCATGCAAAAAGCATGTGAGGTCCAACCTTCTACGATGGCGGCTGTTTTAGGTTTGGAAGATGAAGTAGTCGAAGAAATATGTGCAGAAACCAACGGAATTGTCGTGGCTGCAAACTACAACTGTCCGGGCCAATTAGTGATCAGTGGCGAAATAGTCGCAATAGATGCAGCCTGCGAAGCGCTAAAGGAGGCGGGAGCAAAACGGACAATATTATTGCCTGTGGGTGGAGCATTTCATAGTCCGTTGATGGAGCCTGCAAGGGAGGAGTTGGCCGCAGCGATTGAGAACACTCAATTTACTGATCCTGCCTGTCCTATTTATCAAAATGTGAGTGCGAAGGCAGTGATGGATCCTTTAGAGATCAAAAAAAATCTGATCGCTCAATTGACCGCTCCTGTCAGATGGACACAAAGTCTTCAAAATATGATTGCCGATGGTGCCGACAAGTTCATCGAAGTAGGTCCCGGCAATGTATTGCAAGGATTGGTTAAAAAAGTGGATCGTAGTATGGAAACCGAAAAAGCAACTATTTTGTACTAAACTCCGATTAAGGGAGGTTGATCCTGGCATTATTGAGACCTTTGCGGCAGTAAACCTTTATCGGCATTACCCAAAACCCGACATTTTGCCCATAAGTTCGTTCAAAAATTGAACGCTATGGACAAACCTTCAATCCCTTCAGTAAATAAATCTTCCTTATCATTTCTTGATAATGACACTTTTATTCTAAGCAAAGAATCAAGTTACTTCTCTAAAAGCTTATTTTTCACCTTGGTTTCTGAGGTAACTATTTTGCTTATTAATTATCATCAAAGCAGACAGAAAAAATATCAAACTATCTTAGAAAGCCTCAACAAGAAAACCGGAAACAATTCAATTTCTATCGCCAATTCCCAACCACGGATTATCCCGGTTTCAAAGGAAATTCTGGAAGTTGTTCTTTTGAAATTGAACGCTTTTGAACAGCAGAAAGGATATTTAAGCACGAGCATTAACTTAAACTCCTTGTCAAAGATATTAGACACCAATAGCAGCTACCTTTCAAAGATCATTAATCACACCAAGGGTAAGACCTTTAAAAACTACCTGAACGATCTACGAATTGAAAACGCCCTGGAAGAATTAAAAAATAACCCTCAAAATAAAAAATTTACCATTGAGGCCATCGCCTTCGACTTGGGCTTTAAAAGTGCCGAGAGTTTTTCGAAAAAATTCAAATCTGCTTATGGAATGTATCCTTCGAAGTTTATGAAGAATTTGGCTGCTTGACGATAGTTTAATTCGTCTCTTCAGAGCTTCTTCACAACAAAACCCCGGAACGATCCGGGGTTTTTACTTTATAACCACTACACCTTTACTGTTTATATATCTTGCCTTCTTTCATCACAAACACCACATTTTCCATGGTATTTATGTTTAGAGTAGGATCTTCATTCACCGCGATTATATCGGCTAAAAAGCCTGTTTCCAGCTGTCCCAACGAACCTTCCATATCCAATATTTTGGCATTGGTGATGGTAGCCGATTGTATGGCAAACATAGGAGGAGTTCCCATTTCCACCATATATCCAAACTCCTTTCCATTCTCTCCATGGGGAAATACACCTGCATCCGTACCAAAGGCGATATTTACACCTTCCTTATAGGCCATTCCATACATTTTCTGGATCTTCGAACCAATCGCCAACGCCTTAGGTACAATGATGGTTGGGTAATAGCCATCGATCTTCGCTTTAGCAGCTACATATCTGCCGGCGGTAATTGTGGGAACCAAATAAGTGCCGTATTCTTTCATCAAAGCCGCGGTCTCCTTGTCCATCAATGAACCGTGCTCAATGGTAGTTACGCCGGCCTTAATAGCACGTCGCATCCCTTCAATGCCGTGAGCATGCGCTGCCACTTTCATACCATATTCCCCGGCTGTTCTTACAATTTCATTGAGTTCGTCTTGTGTAAATTGTGGGTTTTGGCCATTCTTTGCCAAACTTAAGACTCCTCCCGTGGCAGTGATCTTAATCCAGTCGGCACCATTTTTATATCGTTGCCTAACGGCTTTACGCGCATCGTCTGTTCCATTAATTACACCTTCCTTGGGGCCGGGATCACCTGTGAGTTCTTTTTTTCTACCGTTAGTGGGATCGGCATGACCGCCCGTTGTTCCTATGGCTTTTTCGGCAGTAAAAATACGGGGTCCGGGTATGGTACCCTTGTTAATCGCATTACGTAGTGCAACATTAACTCCGGTTCCACCCAGATCGCGCACAGTTGTAAAACCTGCCAGAAGGGTTCGATTGGCAAAATTGGCTGCTTTAAACGCAATATCGGCATCATTGAGCGTAAAGACTTCCAAATATCGATCGGGATTGGTTTCGCCTTCCAAATGAACATGCATATCGATTAAGCCGGGCATTACCGTCTTCTGTTTTAGATCTATGATGATAGCTTCGGAATTGGCCGGAGTTATAAATCCGTTCTCAATTCCGGTTATTATTTTACCGGAAACAACTATGGTTTTATCGATAAGTACCTTGCCATTTTTGGTGTCGATCAGTTTACCGCAGTGAAGGTATAGGTCCTGTGCTGTACTTCCGAAGAAGCCACACAACAGGAAAATGATGATTAGTTTTTTCATGTTCAGATATATATAAACCGGTTATTTTTTTACACAAAGGAATTCAGAAGAACAATGAAAATTATGATCCTCTCAATTTCTTTTCCCATTTCCAGGCAGACGCCAGAGCTTCTTCCATGGTTCTTTGGGTCTTCCAACCCAATATCTCGTTCGCTTTCGTCGTATCGGCGTATACCGAAACCACATCTCCGTGTCGTCGACCTACAATTTTATAATTGAGTTTTTCACCCGTTACTTTTTCGAAGGCGTGAACTACTTCCAAAACCGAATTTCCTTTGCCTGTTCCCAGATTGAATACCTCATAATTCAACAAATTCTCTTCAGAAAATAATCGCTGCAAGGCTACCACATGGGCATTGGCAAGATCTACCACATGAACATAATCACGAATACAACTGCCGTCTTTAGTTGGATAATCATCTCCAAAAACCGACAGCTCATCCCGGAGTCCGGCTGCGGTTTGAGTGATAAAAGGAACCAGATTCTGTGGAGTCCCAATGGGCAACTCCCCTATCTCCGCAGATTCGTGAGCGCCAATTGGGTTGAAATATCGAAGGGAAATAGACTGTAAAGCTGAAGCAGCACAGCTATCGAAAATAATTTCCTCGCTTATTTGTTTGGTATTTCCGTAGGGAGACAATGCCAGTTTGATCGGAGCATTTTCAGTAACAGGTAAATTATCCGGCTCACCATATACGGTACATGAAGAGCTGAAGATAAAATTGGTGATTTTGTGCGAATCACACTGCTGCAACAAATAAATTAAGGTATTTAGGTTGTTTTCGTAGTAGAGCAAAGGGTTCTCAACACTTTCACCCACCGCTTTACTTGCGGCGAAGTGGATAATACCATCCATTTTATTCCGATCGAAGAAATCTGTGACCGATTTTTTCTCACGCAGATCTATCTGTTCAAAATGGGGGAGAATTCCCGTGATTTTTTCTATTCTTTCTACTACTTCAAGTTCTGCATTGGAAAGGTCATCGATCACTAAAACTTCAAATCCAGCTTCCTGCAATGCGACTACTGTGTGGGAGCCAATATATCCCAGTCCTCCTGTAACAAGTACTTTTTTCATGTACACTGAATTATTTCAGAATTAATTACCGACAAAATTTATGATCGTCTCTGTAATAAAATTAATTTGTTCGTCATCGAGTTCCGTGTGCATAGGAAGTGAAATTACCTCCTTCACCAATTGATTGGTCACCTTGAAATCGGCATCGTTATAACGATCATCTTCATACGCTTTTTGGCTATGTAACGGAATCGGATAATACACTCCGCATGGGATACCCTTGTCGTTTAAATGTTGTGCTAAGGCGTCCCTATCTGCATTGATCACTCTTAAGGTATATTGATGAAAAACGTGACAATGGCAGTCGTCACATATATCAGAATCACAAAAACCGGTTGGGGTGATAATATTTTCAACTCCTGTAAGAGCCTTTGTATATTGAATAGCAGCATTCCTACGGGTAGTATTGTATGCATCCAGGTTAGGAAGCTTCGCTCTCAGTACAGCCGCCTGAATAGAATCCAAACGCGAATTTACGCCTATAACATCGTGATGATAGCGCTCATACATCCCGTGATTTACAATGCCCCGTATGGTGTGAGCCAAATCATCATCGTTGGTAAAGATGGCACCACCATCTCCATAACATCCTAAATTCTTGGAAGGGAAAAAAGAGGTGGTAGCGACATGACCAATACTTCCGGTTTTTATTTTCGATCCATCTTTTGAAATATAATCGGACCCAATTCCCTGTGCATTGTCCTCGATCACAAACAGATCGTGCTCATGGGCAATTTCCATAATTTCATCCATTTCTGCGGATAAGCCAAACAGATGAATCGGAACAATGGCTTTTGTCCTTGGAGTTATGGCCCTTTTTATCGCCGAAATATCTATATTGAAAGTCACGGGGTCCACATCAACTAAAACGGGAGTTAATCCTAATAGCGCAATGACTTCAACCGTTGCGGCAAAGGTAAAATCGGCTGTGATCAGCTCATCACCTGGTTTCAGTCCTAATCCCATCATCGCAACTTGTAATGCATCGGTCCCATTGGCGCAAGGAATGACATGTTTTACACCCAGATAGTCTTCCAATTCTTTCTGAAATAGATGTACCTCCGGACCATTGATGAACGCCGTAGATTCTATCACATCTATGACAGATGTATTCACACGCTCTTTTATGTGCTCATACTGACCTTTTAGGTCGACCATTTGTATTTTTCGCATACTTATCAGCTGATAATTCCGGGTAAAATTACAAAAATTGTATTCGTAAACTATAAAGACATTAAGTAATTTATATATTATGGATTCCATCCTAATTTCGGATTACAGCGCTAACTGTTAATTGGTAAATAACTGCTATTTTAGCCCCATGAGAACCCTTTACAATATTCTCACGCATGTTGCCTATGTACATTTACAGCTGGTTAAAGGCTTTAGTAAAAAGTTGAAACTGTTTGTGGACGGTAGAAAAGAATCGTTTGCCATTCTATCATCAGCCATAAAACCTACAGATGAAACCATCTGGTTTCATTGTGCATCTTTGGGAGAATTTGAACAGGGAATGCCAATCATCCTGGCCATAAAAGACACCTATCCAAATCATAAGATCGTCCTTACTTTTTTTTCGCCTTCGGGTTATGAAATTAAAAAGAAAACACCGCTTGCCGATGTGGTGGCCTACTTGCCTTTTGATACAAAAAGGAATGCAAGAAAGTTTATTAGCCTGGTTCATCCATCTTTGGCAATTTTTGTGAAATATGAAGTTTGGCCTAATTATTTGTTCGAATTGCAAGAACGAAAAATACCCGCATTGTTAGTTTCAGGATTGTTCAGAAAAAAACAAATCTACTTTAAAGCACACGGAGGTTTCATGCGCAGGGCATTGAGAACCATAGATCACTTTTTTGTTCAGAGCGCTTCATCGGAAGCTTTACTGAAGAGTTTAAAGCTCGATAACGTCACCATAAGTGGAGACACGCGATTTGACCGGGTTTCTCATCAAATAGAAATAGATAATTCCCTTGATTTTATGGATGATTTTAAAGGGGATTCATTATGTGTGGTTTGCGGGAGTACCTGGCCGGAAGATGAGGAAGTAATGCTGGAATTTATAAATTCTTCCGAATCAACTCTGAAATTCGTCTTTGCACCCCACAAAATAGACGCATCTAAAATTCAAGATTTCAGAGACAAATTAGCAAAGAAGTCGGTACTATTTTCTGAAAGAGAAAATGAAGATCTTTCGGCATTTTCGGTTCTTATTATTGACACTATTGGGTATCTCACCAAAATATACAGTTATGCAGATGTCGCCTATGTTGGAGGCGCTGCAGGTACAACCGGGTTACATAATATCCTGGAGCCGGCAACATTTGGAATTCCTATAGTGATCGGTGATAATTTTGACAAATTCCCTGAGGCCAAAAAATTAGAACAGCTGGCGGGGCTGTATTCGGTATCAGACGCGCAGGACTGCAGTTCTGTAATGGGGAAATTGATCTCCGACAATAACTTCCGATCTACAACAGGAATGATCGCCGGGCATTTTGTGAATAGTAATACGGGAGCAACACGCATTATTATGGAGTATATCGAACAACTACACCGTCACCGCCTCGTTCAAATACCTTCGGAAAGGCAATAACTCTTTGTAGATCCCGATCACTTTTTTATCAAAATTCTTAAGTAAGACTTCTTGCTGTGTAAAGGTCCATCCTGCAGCAAATGATTTCATTTTGAGCAAATCGATGTATGGATGGTCATTGGAATATCCTTTGGGTGAGTTTTTTAATGATTCGGCGTTAAGCATACCTCCAAAGGTGCTTTTGAAACTTTTTTTATTCACAATAGCCAGCAGCTCTTCCCCGTTATAATCGATGGCATCACGAATACTACTGAGTAATTTAGACGAAGGATGCCAATAGCCTCCCCCCATAAAACATTCATTCACACCCAGTTCAATATAAAAATCCCCTTGTTTATTTACCTGATCCAAACCACCTGCAAAATGATCTTTATAGACGGGCCGATTCGGGTGGAACATCAAGTTATTGTTAATACGATTGATTGCTTTCTTACCGGGAGTATCAAAGTAATCATCATCTATTTTCACCAATTCATTATTTATTGTATCCAACCATTCGATAAAAAAATTCCGCACCTGATGATATTCTTTGCGATTGGCATCCATCCATTCTTTATGGTTGTTTTGCTGAAGTCTTTTTAGAAAATCGAATAGCCGCGGAAAACCCATATTACGCCTGCATGTTATTTATCTGGCCTTTTAGCTCTTCCATGGATTGTTGTAATTGCCTCAGCAAACTGCTATTTGAAGGTTCATTGATTCCAAAAGTAAGCTTACTATTGACCATCCATAATTCCTGGATGTCTCTTACATCGACATCGATGGGCAGATACTCTTCATTTAGGGAGATAAGGCGAACCTTGTCCGGAGATCCGACTAGTTTTTGAAGTTTTTTTACTAAAACGGAATCTTTCAGCACCACAATATATATTCTACTATCGCTGGCCTCAGAAATACTGGGCACTGCTCTTCCCAGTACCCAATCATTGGGTTTAATATTGGGCAGCATACTATCTCCCTCCACTTGAAAACCCCGGTAGGTGGCATTTCGATATTCGGGCAAAGGAATATCGAATGCAGGTAACGATTGATACCAATCTACATCCTGTATGTTGTGGGGATATCCGGCAGCCGCTCTTTGATTCACCAAAACAATACTATCCTCACCGTCCTTATCAACGGTTACGACTTTTGGTCCTACATCCCCTCCGTTTATATCGATATACTGAACAAAGCTTTTCCCGAATAACCAAAGAGGGTTAATGTTGAATTGTTGTAATAATTCCATGACTATCTTGCCCGAGATCTTGGTTTTCCCACGTTCAATATCCGCAGTACTCGTGCCTATTCCCAGGATCGAGGCAAAGGACTGCTGGGTATGTTTCTGCTCTTCACGAACTTTTTTGAATCGGCGGGCTCCTATAGAAAGTTCTTTGTCCATCTTCAAATATACAAGTTTTATGGATAAATTCCATTTTTAATAGGAATATTTCCAATAATTGCAATTAGTCCTTTGATTACTACAGAACTAATAAAAAATTAATTAATTTTGGCAATTGTTATTAATCACTAATCTTATCACTATGAAGAAAATTTTATTATCGTTTGCAGCATTATGTTTAGTTGCATCCGTTTACTCTTGTCGAGAAACTGAAAAAAAAGCTGATGATGCAGCAGAAGATGCTGTAGAAGAAGTTATGGA
>SMXJ01000103.1 GCA_004356305.1 Bacteroidota bacterium
CAGATCACTACGATCGACCTGAGCGATATGCAACAGGAGAAAACTGTAGATGTGTCTAACTTGTCATCAGGAGTGTACATGGTACAATTCCAAAGTGACGATGCAAGCACAGTGAAAAGACTCGTTAAAGAGTAATAGGTTTTTAATCAGTTTTTAGTAAGAGAACCTCCTTTCATAAATTTATGAAAGGAGGTTTTTATTTGATTTGGTTTTATACTCACGACAAAAACCATATTTTTGAACAAACAAAAGAGCTATGTTCCCATGGCATCAATATTTATTAGGATTACTATTTTTAGTGGCAGGCGTGACTCATTTTTCAAAGTCCCATCTATATGAACGTATCATACCGCCTTATATACCTGCACATAAGACCATAGTACTGGCAAGCGGCATCGTTGAAATGATCCTTGGCTTGATGCTATTGAGCAACGAAACACAATCCATTGCTTCCTGGGGGATCATAGGAATTCTAATTCTTTTCTTGCCGGTCCATATTTATATGCTACAGGATGAAAAAGCAGCGTTGAAATTGCCCAAATGGGTGCTCGTACTAAGAATACCGTTGCAATTTGGACTATTGTATTGGGCATATCAATATGTCTGACTTCAATTTATTTTCATCGAAAGAAGACCGGAGAGCAATTCCTTTATCGCTGAAAGACGCTACGGTGGTATACTACCCAAACTTTTTTTCTTCAAAGTACGCTTCCGAAGTATTTCAGAAATTACTGAAGGAAACATCCTGGCAAGAGGATACCATAAAGATCTACGGAAAAGTATATAAACAACCTCGATTAACGGCATTATATGGTGAAGAAGGAAAAAGTTACAGCTATAGCGGTATTACCATGTTCCCTTTACCATTCACTCCGCTCTTACACGAACTAAAGACCCTGATTGAAAAGGAAACTGACCTAAAATTCACTACCGTTTTACTCAATTTATACCGGGATGGAAATGATAGCATGGGTTGGCATAGTGATGATGAAAAAGAATTAGGAAAAAACCCCGTGATAGTTTCGTTGAGTTTGGGTGCCAAAAGGTATTTTCATTTGAAGCATAAGAAAAATAAAGAACTGAAATTCAAAATTCCTCTGGAACATGGAAGTATGTTACTTATGAAAGGAACAACCCAGCACCATTGGTTACATCAATTGCCTAAATCAAAAAAAGTGACCGAACCACGTATCAACCTCACTTTTAGAATAATAAAATGACCTTTGATCGACAGGCCGATTGTAAATCAAAGAATTTATCCGAACAAATCGTTTAAGATTCCGGCCAGTCGAATTCCTCCTCTTTGGATCTGAGACCGAACAACATTCACATATCTATACATATACTTATATCCCAAATTTTCACCTGTTTCAGTATTAGCATAGACATCTTTACACAGATCCCGGCTTTCGTTCATCCAGTCCAATAAACTTCCATGCTGTATTTGTTTTAACTGCCCTTCCGAGAGTCGAGAGGCATTAGCAACCAACTCAGTATAGGACATATTGTAACTTTCAATAATCTTTGTATCCCAAACTGTATGCAGGTTGGTTCCTTCGTCAAACCAAAGTACATGAAATCGGTTTCCTCCACGATCATCAGCTATCCCGATATGCAGAGGTTGGTGCAGATCACCTATAAAATGAACCAACATCTTTAAGTTAAATCTCTTATCTTCTTTCGATGCATTTTCATTTTTTAATACTGAAATACAAGCATTAATAGCAACAATAATATCTCCTTTTTCACTTTTAGGATGGGTTTGATACGTTTTGTCAAATGGAAAATTGACATAATGCCATGGACCCATATTCTTATATCTTTCATCGCTTCTAATCTCATCTGCAAAGGTAGAGACAAAAGCAAGCGACTCACCACCCAACAATTTTTCGATGGCTCGTCTGGCCTTATTAGTAATGTGTCTTTCGGCTATTTCACCGGTTGCGCGATGGCCGGTCCTGCCCCAATCTTCAGCAGAGAAGGCAGAGACAGTGAAGGTTACCATACAAATAAAAAGTAAGATACAGGATTTCATATTTTAATGGTTTTGCTACAAATATACCCATAGCCTACGTAACTTAATTGTAATTATTTAGAGTTCTTCTGAAACATAAGGTACGATGGCATTCATCTGAACGTTTGTTTAATATATCACTAACTTCACACTGCCTAAATTCTCCGGAATGAAACCATTTATCTGTCTATTATTTTTAGTAATCACAGGTCTTAGTTTTTCTCAAAAGGGAAAAACCACCGCCAAAGATATTAGTGTTTCACCCTATATTGATGGAACAATACTATTACCCGATGGCGTTGAAAACCCCAAACTTGCTATCATAATTGCAGGTTCCGGCCCAACTGATAGAAATGGTAACCAACAAATGATCAGTACCAACTCCCTCAAGTATCTGGCGGAGGGTCTCTCTGAAAATGGGATCGCAACTTTTCGATATGATAAGCGCATCATCAAACAAATGAAAGATCGAACGTTAACTGAAGAAAGTATACGCTTCGACGACTTTATTGAAGATGCGATTGCCGTTGTCGATTATTTTATAAGGTCGAAGGCCTTCTCGAACATTTATATTATTGGTCACAGTCAAGGTTCGCTTGTCGGTATGATCGCGGCCCGGGGGAGGGTGGATGGTTTTATTTCTATCGCCGGTGCGGGACAAGGGATTGACGATGTGATCATCGACCAACTCGATAACCAGGCTCCGGGGTTAAAAGACAATGCCCGCCAGGCTTTTGACGATATGCGAGCTAATGGATTGGCTGTGAATTACAGTCCGGGGTTAGCATCTATTTTCAGAAAATCAATTCAACCGTTTATGCTCACTTGGATGCGATTCGACCCAAAAATAGAAATCGCTAAACTGGATATACCTGTACTTATTATCAATGGTGAAAAGGACCTGCAGGTACAAGTTTCAGAAGCCGAGAAATTAAAAGCCGCCAAACCCGATGCCCAATACGAGATCATTGCAGGAATGAACCATATTTTGAAGAAGATAGATGGTGACGACATTGAGAACAGCAAGTCTTATAATGAACCCAAAAGGCCTGTGATCCGGGAAGTAATAGATTTAATTCACGCGTTTATTCTAAACTAAAAATTTTAGTGAATTAATTGTATTTTGCAACCAAACTAATCCAACATGCAGAATACCGTTGTCGAGGTTATTAAAGACACTACTCCCCTTATTACAAATGACACCATCGTTTTTGGAATATTGATGATCTCTCTTGGGTTGATCTTTTACACCTCCAAAAAAGATAAGGGATTTTGGTTAAAATTCTACAAGATAGTACCTGCACTTTTTATGGCGTACTTCATTCCGGCGATATTTACTTCCGCAGGTCTGATTGCTCCTGAATGGACCACTGTGAGTGATACGGGGGAAGCCATCGAAAATAGCTCCCAATTATACTTTATGTCAAGTCGTTATCTGCTACCTGCCGCCTTGGTATTAATGACCCTTAGTATTGATCTAAAGGCTGTATTCAATCTAGGCCCAAAAGCGCTTATTATGTTCTTTGCAGGAACTGTTGGTGTCATTTTAGGAGGGCCTGTTGCCGTTTTACTGGTTGGTACTATTTCTCCGGAAACGGTTGGAGGCGAAGGTGCCGATGCTGTTTGGAGAGGCTTATCTACTTTGGCAGGAAGTTGGATTGGTGGTGGCGCAAATCAGGTCGCTATGCTCGAAATTTATGGCTTTAATCAAAAGCTATACGGCGGAATGGTCTTTGTAGATATCGTGGTAGCCAACATTTGGATGGCCCTTTTGTTGATAGGTATTGGAAAGACAGCTCGAATAGACAAATGGTTAAATGCAGACACTGCCGCTATCGAAGATCTTAAAGAAAAAGTCTCAACATATTCCAAAAAAGTAGAGAGAAACCCATCCCTGACTGATTATATGATATTGGCCGGTATTGCCTTCGGAACAGTCAGTTTTGCACATTTTGGCGCCAATTATCTAAGCGGCTTCTTCGAAAGTTATGTCAATGGCCTTCCCATGGGATTAAAACGGAATTCAATGACCTTTTTGAGTTCTAGTTTCTTTTGGATGATCTCCATCGCAACTATCATGGGTATTTTATTATCTTATACCAAAGCTAAGAAATATGAAGGCGCAGGAGCAAGTAAGATAGGGTCTATCTTCATCTATATCCTCGTGGCCAGTATAGGAATGAAAATGGACCTTGGATTGATCTTCGACAACGTTGGGCTTATATTAATCGGTGTTGTTTGGATCAGTATCCATGCAGGTCTACTCATTCTCGTGGCAAAACTCATTAAAGCACCCTATTTTTTCCTAGCGGTTGGAAGTCAGGCCAACATAGGTGGAGCTGCTTCTGCACCAATTGTAGCAGCTGCGTTTCATCCATCACTGGCAACTGTGGGAGTGCTTCTCGCTGTGGTAGGTTATGCAATTGGAACCATTGGCGCTGTACTCTGCACTGTTTTGATGCAATTAGCAGCTGTCTCATAGTATTTTGATAAAAAATTTAGCATATCAATGCTTTTAAGCCATTTATTATGAAGTTTAAGTTTTCTACACTATACCTTTTATTCATTCTACTAGGTTGCAGTAGTCCTTCCGATAATGAAATGCTATTGACCGGTGAGGTCAAAGGACTGAAAAAGGGAACTCTTTTGCTTCAAAAATTGGAGGATACTCTTTTTATTTCGGTGGATTCCATGGTAGTGGATGGTACCCCGGTTTTTAACTTTTCCGAAGAAATAATCAGCCCGGAAATGTACTATCTCACTCTTACTTTTCATGATAGTTCGAATCTGGTCAAGCGCTTGCCATTCTTTGCGGAACCCGGTACTATAAATATACGAACCACTCTAAAAGATTATGAGAACAAAGCTATCATCACCGGCTCCAGGAATCAAGAAAAAATAGACGAATATAACAGTCTGATGAAACGTTACAATGATCAAAATCTCGATCTGATCGAGGAAGGATTCGCAGCAAGAATGGAAGGAAATGATTCGTTGTCAAATGAACTCCAAAGTCAACAGAACAGATTGTTGAAGTTGAAATATTTGGCGGCCCTTAATTTTGCCAAAAATAACAATGACCTGGAGGTGGCACCTTACTTGATGCTTGCTAAGATGTATGATGTAAATGTAACCTATCTGGACACCATTTATAAATCACTTACCCCAAAAATAAAAGACTCCAAATACGGTAAAGCATTGGAGTCTATGATTAGATCCCGTAATAAATAAATTCTATAAGGCGTTTATTTTATCGATAAGTTCACGGCCTTTTTTCTCGAGTTCCAGATTGATCGCCTTGAAGTGTTGTTTTTTATTCTCAATTTTTCTGTCGTTTACTTTTGTAATTAATGTATCAAAAGTCTCGATAGCCTCATCTATAATTTTTTCAGATTTTTTAGTGTCCTTCCCCGGATTAGTCAACTCCCAAACATAAACCGCCTCAATAATATCGCCTAGTACATAATTAAGATCTTTCTTTAGATCGCGCTTATTAGCCATAGTTAAAAATTTTCGGTAAAAGTAATCTATTTTAAGAGTTACCGGGCACATAAACCTCTAAAAGTGTGACGCCTTCGGTTTCGATGTTCACATGGTTTGTACAGGCAGGGATCAGCAGGGTTTCCCCTTTTTTTAGCTGTTCTCCCCTCGCTAAAGCCATAGAAGACAAAACTGAATTTTCATCGGAAATAATTCTAGCCTCGCCCTTAATACACATATATACTACGAATGAATCTATTTTACTGATGTCCTTCTGAAAGTTTTGTGTTAATCTCAGTGAATTGGTCTCGAAATAAACTGATTTACAAATAGCAATCGTTTCGTTGTCTATTTCGGAAAATTGAAGTCTGGCGTTTGAAATTCCAAAATCGATCACATCCAAAGCCAGATCGGTATGTAATTCGCGCATCTCACCGTCTGTCCCCGGGCGATCCCAGTCGTAAATACGATACGTAATATCTGAAGTTTGCTGGATCTCGGCCAATAATACTCCTGCTCCTATGGCGTGTATTGTCCCGGGTGCGATAAAAAAGGCATCTCCTTCGCTTACTTTTTCTGAATGTAAAATATCGGTAATATTTCCTTCGGAAAGATATTTTAGGTATGTAGCCTGGTCCATTTCCCGATCAAACCCAAGAATCAACCTAGCGTCTTTTTCCGCGTTCAATACATACCACATCTCAGTTTTACCGAAGCTATTGTGCC
>SMXJ01000104.1 GCA_004356305.1 Bacteroidota bacterium
TCAGAACCCCATCTCCATCGTCATCCTCGTCCAGATAATCGGGAATTCCATCCATATCGGTGTCCAGTGGATTGGTCAAAGGATCGTTATCACCGTCCGCGTTTTTTGTGTCGAGTTCCAGCCTAGTAGGTACATTATCGCCATCATCGTCAAAATCGTAATAATTAGGCAATCCGTCACTGTCAAAGTCACCTGACCCTTCCTGTTCCCTGGTGAGGCCGTCTGCGTCATCACGCTCGGTAACCGTAATTAATGTAGCCGATCCTGAGTTTGCGATGTATTCAATAACAACCTGAGGTACAGTAGGCGGCAATTCATTGCAAAAATAATTACTGTCTACTACCCCGTCGAAAATACGGAAATTAACAAAATTTGAAGTGCCATCTAGGCTGCTCACGAGTGTATCACTGCTGGTGAACAGCTCATCGGTGGTTCCTAATCTTAATGAAAGACTTTCAGTATTGTCTATGTTGATCTGAAAGAATAAATATCCTCCGGGACCACCACAAGCCTGTAAGTTGGTTTCGTCAAAATTAAAGCTGGTAACAATTATGTCTCCGTCATTGCAAGATAGGAAAGAGGTTAAAAGTAGTAGCAAAAACAATTTATTCATCAGCAGTATCGACCATTTAAAAAGCAAAGTAACACAATTCTTCTAAACAATATGACGCATAATTATTTTAATGTGTATTTTTGCCCAATGCCTAATTTAACGCCACGATCGAACAACAAGAATGAAGAAAATATATTTTGATAACGCAGCAACTACAGAGCTGAGAAGCGAGGTTATCAATTGCATGTCTAATGTATTAAAAACAGAATATGGAAACGCTTCATCTACACACTCTTATGGACGTTCATCTAAATCATTACTAGAAACAAGTAGAAAGGAGATCGCAAAGCATTTCAATGTCTCTGCCGCCGAAATTATATTCACTTCCGGAGGAACGGAAGCCGATAATTTAGTGTTGAATAGCTGCGTCAGAGATCTCGGAGTTAAAAGAATTATTTCGAGTAAAATCGAGCATCCTGCGGTTTTGCATACCATTGAAGAATTACAAAAAGTGCATGGCATTACTGTTCAATATGTTGATCTGGATAAATGTGGGCACATAGATTACGACCATTTGGAAGTTTTGCTCAAAGATGAAGACCAAAAAACGTTGGTGAGTTTAATGCATATCAATAATGAGATCGGGAATTTGCTCGACTTAAAGCGTGTTGCCGATCTTTGTAAGCAATATAACACGCTGTTTCACAGTGATATTGTACAGTCAGCCGGGCATTTTGAGATGGACTTTTCTGAAATTCCCATCGATTTTGCCGCGGTTGCAGCTCATAAGTTCCACGGTCCGAAGGGGGTCGGATTCGCGTTTATTCGGAAGAATACGGGACTTAAACCAATGATCCATGGTGGAGCACAAGAAAGAGGGTTACGTGCCGGAACCGAGGCGGTATATGCCATTGCCGGCCTGGCAGAAGCCTTAAAAATGGCTTATCAAAATCTTGAAGAAGAAAAAGCCTATATCACCGGCATCAAGGATTACTTTAAAACCAGGCTTTCGGAAGAGATAAAAGGAATCCGTTTTAACGGGGCTTGTGAGGATAATGAAGAAAGCACCTATACTTTGCTCAATGTATGCTTAACTGTTTCACCCGAAAAAGGTATGATGCTCTTATTTCAGTTGGATCTGAAAGGGATCGCGTGTTCTCAAGGAAGTGCTTGTCAGAGTGGAGGCAATGATGGCTCTCATGTATTGAACCATATATTGGATGAAGAAGACCTTAAAAAACCATCCCTGCGATTTTCATTCTCGAGTTTTAATACTAAGGATGAAGTGGATTATGTCGTGGATGTATTAAAAGAATTTGTACTCAGCTAATCAATTACCATTCATCCCGGCTTAGAATCTGGAGGTCAGGCGAACATTAAACACCCTTGGTGTTAAAAAGTTTGGAATAGAAAATTGCTGTTTAGTATTGACATCCCTTACAAAGGTACTGGTGATAGAGTTTCTAACATCAAATATATTAAAGATCTCAACTCCTATGGTCAGTTCTTTAAAATGTCTTAAGAAACCCTTATCTCGTAATTTGTGTTGACCCACTATCACGTAGGAGGTCCCAATATCCACTCTTCGATAATCCCTTAACCTTGTTTGAAAGTCGTAGGGGTCGGCAAAGCTTGGAGATCCGGCCGGTAAACCCGTTTGATATGTTAGATTAAGATACAACTTCAAATCGGGGATGGCCTTCACGTAATCCTGAAAAAGCACCCCTACTTTTAGACGCTGGTCTGTAGGCCTGAATATATACCCTCTATTATCCTGATTCTCCTCAGTTTTAAGATAACCTATACTTATCCAGCTTTCAGTTCCGGGCACAAACTCTCCGGCCAGCCGGGTTTCCAATCCGTAAGCAAAGGCCACGGCATTGTTATTCGCACGGTAACGAATCCTGACATTCTCGAGAGTATAGGTATTGACATCGGTTAGATTTTTGTAATAGGCTTCGGTAATTAAAGTAAAAGGACGTTTCCAAAGGTTGAAACTATAATCATTACCCAGCACTATGTGAACTGACTGCTGTGCTTTCACCGTGGGAATCACGGTACCTGTCATGTCTCTAAGCTCCCTGTAAAAAGGAGGTTGGTGATAAAACCCTCCTGATAACCTGAATAACATGTCCATATCCCAATCCGGCTTGAGTGCTATTTGTGCTCTTGGACTAAATACAGTTTGAGTGTTCGAAACTATATTTTCGCCACTTACAGTCCAATTATGCACACGAGTACCGGCATTCAACCAAAGATCACTTTCGCCTACTGAAATTCTTTTACTCCACTGAACGTAACCCGACAACCGGTCGATCTTTACTTTGTTGGTCGCTCTAATTTTTGTAAACGGCTCTATAGGTGCAGTAAACGGATCGTAAGGTTGATCATTTATAAAATCGGCAAGAGGCGGCCTTATAGAAAAACCGGCGGAGTCTATGATCTCAAATTCCTGAAGCCTATCCCTAATATCTTCGTGTGTATATTTTACACCGTACTCAATGCTGCTCCCGTCTAAAGTGACATTTCCTTTATGTTCAATATTGATAATAAGCGCATCCAGATCATTCCTGGCATGTGTAAATTGAGCCCCAATACCTTCAGTAAATTCAACTTCTCCAAGATTTTCACCACCAATATCGCTATTGGGGGTTCCCAATCGATATTCCGCTAAAATGTCAAAATATTCCTGTTCTTGCGTTTGATATACCGAACCAATGAATTTCGCCGTGTAATTATCGGAAACTTTATAACTCGCTTTAATGGCTCCAAAATAGGTGTCGTAGCGATCTTCCTCCTGTCCTTCATAAAAGATCAATAATGCGATCGGGTCGGCCAATGTCCCGAAATTGGTCTGACGCGTAATAGGCTCATAACTATAATCATTGATAGCTATATTACCCAAAAATCCCAATTCGAATTTGTTGCTGACTTTGTATGTAAGATAGGTCTGTACATCTGCAAATACCGGGAAGAAATTGATTTCTGTTTGTTTTGAATTTACGAACAGACTATTATCACGGTATCGCAAGCCTGCCAAACTCGTAAAGCGGCCATTTTTAGAAATTCCTCCAATCGATACATTCGCACCTAAAAGGCTCAGGTCGGCCGAAGCTTCAAAATTGGTTGGCTTCCGATAGGTAATATCCAATACCGAAGACAATTTATCGCCAAATTTAGACTGAAATCCCCCCGATGAAAAGTCTACGGATCTTGTCAGATCACTGTTTACAAAACTCAAGCCTTCTTGTTGTCCACTTCTCACCAAAAATGGGCGATATACCTCAATTTCGTTGACATATATCAGGTTTTCGTCAAAATTTCCACCTCTTACATTGTATTGGGTACTCAACTCATCGTTGATAAATACTCCGGGAAGGGAATTCAACAAACTGGTTACCCCTGAATTCGCAGTTGGAATTTTACGAATAGCTTCCGGACTTATAGACGTAAGGCCCTCGACTCGTTTTCTTCTCTTCGCATCCAGCACAACCGTCCCGATCTGTTCAACATCGGTTTTCATGGATGGATTGAACTCATAATCTTCATTTGGGGTCAGTGTCAAGGTGAGCTGGACATTCTTAAACCCTAAATAAGTAAAGGTAATTACCACACTTTCATCGGCTGGAATTTCCAAAATATACGAGCCATCCAGATTGGTTAGGGCACCATCATTTCCAAAGGTTATATTGACGCCTGCAAGGGGTTGTAATTGTTCGTCGAGAATAATGCCCCTAACAGTAGCTGTTTGTGCCGTTGTGATACCAATAATTATAATGAAAAAGAGTAGCGGAAGTAAATATTTTGTTTTCAAAAGCAAATATTATAATTGTTTTCGGAAAAAAGTTGCTTCAAATGTAGTACTATTTCCCACATTATCTACAACAATTATTTTCAATTTATTTTCGGTTTCTGAAACGATGTTATCCTCGAAATCATAAACTAAAACGTCTTTTTTGTAATCATATTCTGTAAGGATAAATTTACCATTGATGGTAGCGCGATAAGAACTCACTCCACTCACATCATCTTCTATTTTCAGTTTGAGGGTTTCATTTTTACTTATCCATTTTTCATCCTCAAAATTGAGGGGCGTGATTTTAGGCGGGACCGTATCCATTGCCAACACATAGGTTCCAAAGGTCCTTGTTCTGATGGATAACCTTGTTCCATTGCGATAGGTCTCATTATAATAGGGCGCTCCTTTGTAATTGACTTTACCTATATAGAGCTTGCTCATATCGGATTTGGAATAGTTGGAGGCATCTACGCTTATCGTCATATTTTTATGTAATGGAACAATGTCCTCATGCAATCTCAATGTGTCGGCATTCGATTCAATCTGTAAATAAGTGTTTTCATATAAACTTTCAGAAGGGATATAAACACTAAACTTTCCCTTGGTAATAGAATTGCTCTGGTCGAAATAAACGTAATCTATGGTCTCACCGATGGGTTTAGTTTCTCTAATTTCTTCCTGTTTTCCTTCAATGGGAATCGTAACAGACACTTTATTGCCTTTAAAATCGGTCACTTCAATGGTGTAAACCGAAGAAAAACCATCGGCAATCGTCACATAACCACTCTCCGATTCGTCCACAATAACACTCAACGGATTATTGCTCTCCCTGAAAAGTTTCTGCACCCGGGTTCTGTTCTTTTTATAATACCCATAGTCGATAAACCGATTCAAATAGCGGGTTTCTGCGAATGAGAATTTATCGAAGATTATCTTAAATACTTCTGAACCATTGTAATTCGCGCTGATCTTGTAAGCTCCATTTTTATTCGAGGCTCCATCTTGCTGATCGTCCGTTGAAACACCAAAACCAATTTTCCCGAAAGCCGATATTCTCTCGGTACGATAGCTGCCGTCCTTTTGCCGTATGAGCCTCAATTTTACTGCATTTTGAGATCTATTTACCTGGGCGTCCCCGGCGATCGGATAAGCGAAAATAGCATTGATTATAGGTGTTTTGGAATCGGGTATGTCGATGCCAAAAAGCAAAGGATTCATAGGACGGGAAGATGCATCCCGTATTTCAAAGTGCAAATGGGGACCCCCGCTGCTACCACTATTTCCGGTATAACCAATGATATCTCCTTTTAGTACTGAAAAGACAGCAGCTTCGGGAAACAGTTCAATTTCATATTCTTCCTTATCATATTGTTGCTCTTTTACGTATTTCTGAATTGCACCGGCAAATTTCTGCAAGTGGGCATACACGGTGATATAACCGTTTGGATGCTGAAGGTAAAGCGCTTTTCCATAACCATAATGCGAGACTTTGATACGCTTTACATAGCCATCCGCAGAGGCGTAAATCGGTAATCCACGTTTTTGCTGTGTTTTAAAATCTAATCCACTGTGGAAATGATTACTTCGCAATTCTCCAAAATTTCCGGCAAGGATCAATGGAATATCCAGTGGATTACTAAAATAGTCTGTAGGAAGGTTTTTTTGTGCAATAAGAGAAAATCCACATAAAAATAGTAATAGAAAAAATTTCTTCATTGTAAAAGGTAATCTGCGATAAATAAATGGGGAGATTCAACAACTATTGTCAAACACCGTCAATATTACAAAAAAATACAGAAAACTATTGGCATATTTGAGTTACAATGTTAACTTTGTGTAATAAGTATTGAATTGAACACTTGATGGCTAACCTATCTGAAATTGTTGATTCTCTTGAAAACAGGATAACTCAATTGCTTCACGGATATGAAGAAGTAAAGCAAAAAAATCTTAACTTGGAAGAAGAATTAAAGATTTTAAAGTCGCAACAAAATCAATCTCAACAGGAGATTGAACAATGGCGAGAGAAATGCGGGTCATTGAAATTGGCAAATGCAATGCTTGGCAGCAACCAACATAAACGAGAAACAAAACTCAAAATAAATGCTTTAGTTCGGGAACTAGACCTGTGTATTAGTCAGCTTTCCGAATAAAATAATATCAATGTCGAAATCGTTAAAGATAAAACTTTCCATCGCAGACAGGGTCTACCCGTTAACCATCGACCCCGAGCAAGAAGAGGGGCTTAGAAAGGCTACGAAAAAGATCGAGGAAATGATCAGGCGATTCGAAAAAAGCTATGCTGTGCGTGATAAGCAGGATGTTTTGGCCATGTGTGCCTTACAGTTTGCTACTCAGGTAGAGCAAAAAGGAATTGATAAAGTAAACGATCAGGAACATATTGAAGAAAAGCTTGAGGCTTTGAATAATTTGTTACAAGATCATCTGGCATAACGTTCTTTTAAATAGATATAAGGTACTGCCTACATTAATACTATTTTTTGGTAAACTCAACACGAATTCTTTAAAAAGGGTGAGTTGAAGTTGTAAAAGCGTGCCGCCTTTGAGCGGATACTTGACCAGCTTGTTAGCCCTAAACTTGTTTTAAAGGAGTTTATTCAAAATCCCATTATTAGTGTAGGCTTTTTTTATACACTAACTCAACAAACTATGGACAATATAATCACTATAATCATTGCCTCTGTTGCGGGATTGATCCTCGGATTTATCGTATCAAAATTACTCGAGAGGAGCAATGCATCACAGGTTATAAAATCGGCGAAGAAAAATGCCTCCTCTATAATTAAATCGGCTAAGGTGGACGCCGAATCTCTTAAAAAGGACAAATTACTTCAGGCCAAGGAAAAGTTTATAGAACTCAAGTCCGAACATGAGAAGGTGATTCTAAACCGGGATAAAAAGATGGCGGAAGCAGAGAAACGTACCCGGGATAAGGAATCTGTTATTTCGAATGAACTTTCAAAAAACAAGAAGGTAAATTTTCAATTGGAAGAAAAAATAAAGGACTATGACACCAGACTCGATTTCCTCGAAAAGAAAAAGAGTGAAGTTGAAAAAATGCATCGTAGTCAAATAGAACAACTGGAAGTTATATCCAGTCTTTCTGCTGAGGATGCCAAGGAGCAACTTCTGGAAACGTTGAAGGAGGAGGCCAAGGCTGATGCCATGGCCTATATTCAAACGACTATGGAGGAAGCGAAAATGACGGCTCAGCAAGACGCTAAAAAGATTATCATCAATACTATTCAACGTATAGGCACCGAAGAAGCCATCGAAAACTGTGTTTCGGTCTTCAATCTGGAAAGTGACGATGTAAAAGGGAGAATTATCGGCCGTGAAGGAAGGAATATTCGAGCCATTGAAGCCGCTACCGGCGTTGAAATTATTGTTGACGATACTCCTGAGGCCATTATCCTTTCCTGTTTCGATTCGGTTCGAAGAGAGATCGCGCGATTGTCGTTACATAAGTTGGTTGTGGATGGCCGAATACACCCTGCACGTATCGAAGAAGTGGTGCGGAAAACCAAAAATCAAATTGAAGAAGAAATTATCGAGGTTGGGAAACGTACGGTCATAGACCTCGGAATTCATGGTTTGCATCCGGAATTGATCAAAACTATAGGACGAATGAAGTATCGCTCCTCTTATGGACAAAACCTATTACATCACTCCCGTGAAGTTGCGAGACTATGTGGTGTGATGGCGTCGGAATTAGGTTTGAATGCCAAGCTGGCCAAAAGAGCCGGACTGCTGCATGATGTCGGTAAAGTACCAGAAGCGGAAACCGAAACTCCTCATGCCATCCTCGGAATGCAATGGGCGGAAAAATTCGGTGAAAAACCCGACGTATGCAATGCCATCGGAGCCCATCACGACGAGATCGAAATGACCAATTTACTATCTCCTATTATTCAGGTTTGTGACGCCATAAGCGGTGCTCGCCCGGGTGCAAGACGACAGATTTTGGACTCATATATCCAACGACTGAAGGATATGGAAGAAATCGCCTTTGGATTCACCGGTGTGAATAAAGCCTATGCAATTCAAGCCGGAAGAGAGTTACGTGTTATTGTCGA
>SMXJ01000007.1 GCA_004356305.1 Bacteroidota bacterium
ACCCTTGGAGAGGTCATTAGAGCCGCATTACCGAGTGCTTTTTTATTGGAAAGCGAAACCATTATTACCTTGGCAAAGTCGGTGGAAATTGATGAAAGTGACTTTACCGATGAGGAATTCCTTCTTTTTGAAGCTTTACAACATCAGTCGTCTTTGCATATCAACGATGTTCGATCTATTTTGGATCGGAAGAATGTGGTAGGTGTTATTCAAAAATTATTGAATAGAGGGGTAGTTGCCGTACAGGAAGAAATAATTGAGCAATACAAACCCAAATTAAAACGATACATAAAGCTCGCACCCGAATATTCGGAAGAAGCGCCGCTACGGGAATTACTCAATTCTATGTCACGAGCTCCGAAGCAACGGCAAGTATTGATGAATCTATTTATGCTTTCAGCTTCCGAAAAGAATGTGGATTCCCTTCTTCTTCAGCAAAAATCTGAAAGTACTTCAGCCGTTCTGAAAATCCTTATTGACAAAGGGGTTTTACAGGAATATTACATTCAAAAAGACCGATTAGAATACGAGGGAGAGGCTCCTTCCGAAGTAAAGGAACTCACAGCGGCACAGCAAATTGCCTTGGAAGAGATACAAAATTCATCAATAGAAAAAGACATCACCCTGCTACACGGAATAACCTCAAGTGGTAAAACCGAGATCTACATAAAGCTTATTGAAGAAATGCTCTCATCAGGACGACAAATTCTGTACATGCTTCCTGAAATTGCCTTGACAACACAAATTATAACAAGACTTCAGCAATATTTTGGAGAGAAAATAGCCGTATATCATTCAAGGTATTCGATGAATGAACGGGTGGAGGTTTGGAATCATGTTCTGCATAAAAAACCCAAAGCGCAGATCGTAATTGGTGCACGGTCATCACTGTTCTTACCGTTTCAGAATTTGGGCCTGGTGATCATTGATGAAGAGCACGAGCCTTCCTTTAAGCAGTATAATCCTGCACCGCGATACCACGCACGTGATTCGGCCATTGTATTGGCAAATTTTCACAACGCCAAGGTAGTGTTGGGCTCCGCGACGCCTTCTTTGGAAACTTATTACAATGCCGTTCATGATAAATACGGATTGGTTACTTTAAAAGAACGATTTGGACAACTGCAATTGCCTGATATTGAATTGGTGGATATAAGAGACAAGTTAAAACGAAGGCTCATGACAGGTCATTTTAGTGATCGTTTACTGGAAGAGATCAACACGGTCCTGGAAAATGAGGAACAGGTAATTTTATTTCAAAATAGACGCGGATTTTCACCCGTAGTGGAATGTGCTACTTGTGGGGTATCGCCACAATGTCCGAATTGTGATGTGAGCTTAACTTACCATAAAAACAAAGACGAATTGCGCTGCCACTACTGTGGATATTCCATGGCCATGCTTATTTCTTGTTTGGCGTGCGGCAGCGAAACACTCGATAGCAAAGGTTTTGGTACCGAACAAATAGAGAACGAATTAAAAGAACTTTTTCCACTGAAGAATATTGCGCGTATGGACCAGGATACGACCAAGGGTAAGCATGCATACGCAAAATTGATCGAGCGAATGGAAGATAAGGAGATCGATATCTTGATAGGAACCCAGATGCTGGCCAAAGGATTGGATTTCAGAAGCGTTAGTTTGGTGGGTGTTATGAATGCTGACAACCTACTCAACTTTCCAGATTTTCGGGCTCATGAGCGCAGTTATCAGTTGCTACAGCAAGTTTCGGGAAGGGCAGGACGCACTCTGAAACGGGGGAAGGCGATCATTCAAAGTTATAATCCGGATCATCAAATATTGAAACAAGTAAGTGAGAATGATTATGAAGCGATGTATAAACAGCAAACCGAAGAGCGCTTTAAATATAAATATCCACCACATTATCGCACTATAAAGATCACTTTCAGACATCGTAATTTTTCAACCATGCAAAAAGCTTCCGTATGGTTTGGGGAAGTGCTTCAAATACAACTGAAGGAAAACGTATTGGGGCCTGTGAGTCCGCCGGTGGCACGTATTCGCAATGAATTTATTTCGAATATATTGATAAAAATTCCGAAGCAACGATCACTTCAGACGACAAAAGAATTTGTTCAAAAAGTAATGCAGAGGTTCGACACTGTCAAGGAGTTTTCCCGAGTGAAAGTAATTGTGGATGTCGATAATTATTAACCTCGCATGGTGGCAGAAAGTGCTTCGACGAGTTCTGCTTTTCTATTTCGGGAAAGTGGAAGTTGTTCGTTATCCAACTCGATTACTTTACTGTTATAGCGTTCTACTTTATCCAAATTAACGATATACGATTTATGAATACGAAGAAAACGATCCTTAGGCAACAAGGCTTCGAAGGCTTTCATGGTAGAGAGTACCACAAGTGCATCATGTTCGGTTACTAACTTTACGTAATCCCCAAGAGCTTCGATATACCGAAGTTCGTTCAAGAAAACCTTACGCTTTTTAAGATTACTTTTTACAAAAATGAAGTCTTCATCATCGAAACCATCTTCGTTCTTCATTTTAAAATTAATGATCGCTTTATGAACCGCATTTAAGAATCGCTCTTTGGAAATGGGTTTTCTCAAATAGTCGACAGCATCATAATCGAATGCTTTAAACGCATATTTGGTTTTACCGGTAACAAAAATAATTTGCGGTTTGAGGGTAAGATCGTCCAATAGGTCAAACCCTGAAAGTATAGGCATCTCAATATCCAGGAATATGAGATCTATCTCTGTTGTTGCGAAACCCATTTTGGCTTCGATAGCATTATTGTATTCGGCGACTAAATTTAATGAAGGATGATTCTCGATTAGCTTGACGATGGAAAGACGTTGTAAAGTAGAATCGTCGACAATAGCACATTTTAAAATTGGTTTTTCCACAGTTGTAAGGTTAATTATAGACAATAATAGTAAAAAAAATCGATGAACGGCTACTTTATTTAACTTTTAACGTATAAAATTGTCATCTTTTGCAATTTTTGTAGGAAAAAAGGCAATTATTTAATAGTCGTTTGAAAATCGGATATAATGTAGTATTTTTGCACGCTCTTGGCAGAGTGCCGGAGATTATAATACATATTACAAACGATTTTATATGAATCATTACGAAACTGTTTTCATCTTAAATCCCGTTTTATCTGAAGAACAGATAAAGGAAACAGTTAAGAAATACGAAGATTTTCTTGTTTCTAGAGGTGCTAAGATGATATTTAAAGAGGATTGGGGTCTAAAAAAATTAGCCTACCCAATCCAACACAAAAAAAGTGGGTTCTACCACTTGTTTGAACACACCGGAGACGGTGGAGCTATCAACGGATTAGAAGTTGAATTTGGAAGAGATGAGCGTATTATGCGTAATCTTACCGTTAAGTTGGACAAGCATGCAATTGCTTGGGCAGAGAGAAGAAGAACCCGTGACAAAGAAAAAGCATAAGGTATGGCATCTATTGAGCAACAAGCAAAAGGAAAAAAAGACGGAGAGATCAGATATCTTACTCCACTTAACATAGAGACTGCTAAGGCAAAGAAATATTGTCGCTTTAAAAAGTCTGGAATTAAATATATAGATTATAAAGACCCGGACTATTTATTAAAGTTTGTAAATGAGCAAGGTAAAATTTTACCTCGTAGACTTACCGGAACTTCTTTAAAGTTCCAACGTAAGGTTGCAGTAGCTGTTAAAAGAGCACGTCACCTGGCTTTGATGCCATACGTCGCAGATTTGTTAAAATAAAAAGGGGATAGGAAATGGAACTTATACTAAAAAAAGACGTTGAGAATCTCGGATTTGCAGACGATATAGTGAATGTAAAGAATGGATATGGAAGAAACTATTTAATTCCTAGAGGACATGCTGTATTGGCAACACCTTCCACGAAGAAAGTATTGGCTGAAACGCTGAAACAACGTTCATTCAAAGAAAAGAAGGTCGTTGAGGATGCCCAACTAGAAGCGGATAAGCTAAACGGATTGGAAATAAAAATATCCGCTAAAACCGGAGAAGGAGACAGATTGTTTGGATCTGTTTCCAATGCAAATCTTGCGGAAGCTTTGGAGAAAGAAGGTATCACTATGGAGAAAAAATTCATCACCATCGCCGGAGGTATCATTAAAAGAACCGGTAGGTACGATGCGAAGATCCGATTCCACAGAGAAGTGGTAGTCGATCTTTCGTTTGATGTAGTGACAGAGGCTAAATAATTGATATTGAAAACTTTATAACCTTGAACACCTTCAGAAATGAAGGTGTTTTTTTATTTAGTCGGAATGAAATATACCAGACTCACTAAAGAACAACTGGAAGAACTCCACCAGGAATTCATCAACTTTTTGGCCACCCAATCCATTACGGGAGAGGAATGGAAGCAGATCAAGGAAAAACAACCCGAAGCAGCCGAACAAGAACTCGATATATTCAGTGACCTGATCTGGGATGGCGTGCTATCTAAGGCCAACTACCTTCAAAACCGTTCGTCACAACAGTTTTTTCTTTTCAAGCTGGTTAAAAAGGAAATGCAGCTTATCGTAGTGAAAGTTAACGAGGCTACGGTAGATTTAATGACACCCAGAGGGATTGAATGGCTTCAAAATAATATGGGTTCTGATAGTGTTGAGCTATTCACAGCATCCAAGGCCTATTCCGGAGAAAGAAACAAGGATGTTTTTGAATTGATAAGACAAGGTGCCGAAATAGTGACTGGAAAAATGTATGATGCCTTTCAAAAATTCATTTAAATATGGAATTTGTCCATGGACCACTTTGGGATACGAACCCCGGTTCTCGGGATCAGCTGCCAGCCGCTAGGCAGGTTGAAGCGACAATTCCCTACTCGTAGCGTAGACTCTCTATAGGGTCTAAGCGAGCTGCCTTGATCGCGGGAAAGATCCCGGAAATAAGAGCGACCAGCAAACTCATGATCACAGCGGCGACCATTGCCATCCACGGAATGTTAAATTCCACTTCGAAGAATTTTGCCATGCCAAATCCTACTAAAATTCCCAGAATGATCCCTAAAAAGCAACCAAACTGGCCTATGACAATTGCCTCTATAAAGAACTGAGTAGAAATAGCCGATCGTTTGGCACCGATGGCTTTCCGAATTCCAATTTCGCGGGTACGTTGAGAAACAGTGACCAGCATGATATTCATCAATGCTATAGAAGAACCCAAAATGGTGATAATAC
>SMXJ01000105.1 GCA_004356305.1 Bacteroidota bacterium
ATGCGATTAGTGACCCTGAGCAATATCAAAACGTCGTAGACCCTCAAACTATTTTTGTTCGTTTAGAAAATGAAATTTGTTTTGCGACGGCATCATTTTTACTCACAACTCAAAATTGCGAACCCATAATCAGCCAGGGGATCTCACCCAACGGGGACACTTTGAATGACACCTTCAAAATTGAAGGATTGCTGGATGTATTCAATGATTTTATTCTTAAAATTTACAGCCGGGAGGGGAATCTGATCTACGAAGGTGTAAATGAAGATGGTTTCTGGGATGCCATCCCAAATACCGGCATATTTGTTCAGAACAAGGTCGTTCCGGTAGGCACCTATTACTATGTACTTCTCTTGAACGACCCGGAATTTCCGGATGCGTTCCTGGGCTTTGTCTATGTGAATTATTGATGATTCCACTTTATTTATGGGTATGTGATCATTTTCAATTTATTCGTTTTTAATTATTTTTATAGTGATTGAAACCAAAATCAATGAAAAAAGAAAAAACCTACATTTTAGGAACCGATGCTGAAGAACTACACCGCCTTGGAATACAGCATCAAGTTTGGGCCGAAGAAGCTCAGCGTGGATGGCGTCAGGCCAAATTTCATGCAGGGCAAACACTATTGGATCTGGGTTCGGGTCCGGGTTTTTGCTCCAAAGAACTGGCCTATATCGCGGGGCAAGAAGGCAGGGTGATAGCCGTGGATATGTCGGAAGCTTATATTGAACACCTAAAACAAATAACTTCTTTGTATCAATTGAATATTGAGCCGGTTCTTGCGAATTTCGACGAAATGGTACTTCAAGACAGCAGCATAGACGGGATGTATTGCAGGTGGGCATTAGCATGGCTCACCAACCCAAAAGAAATCCTAAAAAAGGTTTATAAAGCATTGAAACCGGGAGGGAAAATGGTCATTCATGAATATTACGATTGGTCTACCCACCAAACCGAACCAAAAATGCCTGCTTTGGCAACCGGAATTACCGCCGCCCTTAAAAGTTTTAAGGAATCCCCGGGCGAAATTGATATCGGAAGAGAACTTCCGAAGATTTTAGAAGATATGGGGATGAAGGTGATAAGCCTTCGGTTGATGCCGAAATTGGCAACTGTAAATAACGTCATCTGGCAGTGGCCAAAAACTTTTTATAAGAGCTACTTTCCCAGGTTGGAGCAGATGGGTTATTTATCGAAAGAGGAGGTTTCGGAAGCATTACAAGATCTCATCACTCTGGAGAACACAAAAGGAGCTACCCTATGCTGCCCAATGATGATCGAAGTGATAGCACAAAAATAATGAAACGCCAAAAGTGGATCGATCATATATTCAACCTGGGATTGGACCCGGGTTGGGCAACTAATGTGATATCGAGATTGCAGGATACATCGATCCGGTTGCAACACTATTGTAAATCTCTGTCAAACCAAGAACTCATATACAAACCTAACGGAGCCTGGAGTATCAAGGAGCACTTAGGACATTTGATCGATCGGAACCCCTACATCAAAAAAGGCTCAAGGAATTTGTGGATATGAAAGAATGTCTTACCATGGCAGACATGTCGAATACCGCTACGGAAAAAGCAGATCATAATAGCGAATCTCTTGATAATCTACTATCGGATTTTAATGGATCAAGGAACGATCTTATCACAGAATATCATAATTTATCAGAAGAAAGCCTACTGCATGATTCTATTCACCCCCGATTGAAAGTACGCATGAAACCGGTGGACCTTTTATTCTTTGTCGCGGAACACGATGACCATCATTTGGCAGGTATTCAAGAGATCATACGAGAACTGAAAAAATAGGGAAACCGTTATCAACTGAAGGTAGACATTTACTACGAGCTTTCTTCCAATCGTTATTTTAACTACCTTTGTAGGCCTTGAAAATTCGCTATGAAATTCGAACTTATTTCAGAATTTAAACCCACGGGTGACCAGCCTGAAGCCATTGAATTATTGGTGAATGCTTTGAATGCTGAAGAAAAGTACCAAACTCTTCTTGGAGTGACCGGTAGTGGAAAAACCTTCACCGTTGCCAATGTCATTGAGCAAGTACAGAAACCTACTTTGGTCCTGGTGCATAACAAAACACTGGCGGCCCAGTTGTATAATGAGTTCAAGCAATTTTTTCCTAAAAATGCAGTGGAGTATTTTGTATCGTATTACGACTACTACCAACCGGAGGCCTATATTCCCTCAAGTGGGACCTACATAGAAAAAGACCTGTCCATCAATGAAGAAATTGAGAAGATGAGGTTGAGCACTACCTCATCCTTGCTTTCGGGCAGGCGAGATGTTATTGTGGTAGCTTCGGTATCCTGTTTATATGGAATTGGAAATCCAGCGGAATTTCAGAAGAACGTGGTCAAACTAAAGAAAGGGCAAATAATCTCACGAACCAAACTGCTGCATCAATTGGTGCAAGGTCTTTATTCCCGCACCGAAGCGGAATTTTCTAATGGTAACTTCAGAATTAAAGGAGATACTGTAGATATATATCCGGGTTATGCGGATGATGCTTTCAGAATACACTTTTTTGGTGATGAAATAGAAGAAATAGAAGCCTTTAATCCACACACCAATGAAGCACTTGAAAAGTATGAACTTTTAAATATTTACCCCGCCAATATGTTTGTCACTTCACCGGATATATTGCAAAACGCCATCAGGGAAATACAAGATGATCTCGTAAAACAGGTGGATTATTTCAAGGAAATTGGGAAGCATTTGGAAGCCAAACGATTGGAAGAGCGCACTAATTTTGATCTCGAAATGATACGGGAATTGGGTTATTGTAGTGGGATTGAAAACTATTCGCGCTACCTGGATCAACGTTTACCAGGCACGCGTCCATTCTGCCTTTTGGATTTTTTCCCGGAAGACTTTTTGATGATCGTGGATGAAAGTCATGTGTCTGTACCTCAAGCTGGAGCAATGTACGGCGGTGACCGTAGCCGAAAAGAGAATTTAGTGGAATATGGTTTCCGATTACCCTCGGCCATGGACAACCGCCCTTTGAAGTTTGAAGAGTTCGAAGCCTTGCAGAACCAGGTGATTTTCGTTAGCGCCACCCCGGCCGACTATGAATTGGAAAAGACAGGTGGGGCTTATGTAGAACAAATTATTCGGCCTACCGGATTATTGGATCCCCCTATTGAAGTACGCCCGAGTTTGAATCAGATTGACGATCTACTGGAAGAAATACAACAAAGGATCGAACAGGACGAACGGATTTTGGTCACCACTCTAACGAAGCGAATGGCAGAAGAACTGACCAAATACATGACCCGGATATCCATTCGCTGCCGCTACATTCACAGTGATGTGGACACTTTGGAACGTGTTGAAATAATGATGGATCTGCGTTTGGGATTGTTTGATGTTCTCGTAGGTGTGAATTTACTACGTGAGGGATTGGATCTACCTGAAGTTTCGCTCGTGGCCATTCTCGATGCTGATAAAGAAGGTTTTTTACGAAGCGCACGTTCCTTGACTCAAACCATCGGACGGGCTGCCCGACATATCAATGGAAAAGCCATAATGTATGCCGATAAAATTACACGAAGTATGCAAGCAACTATAGATGGTACGGAGTACCGTCGCAGTAAGCAAATCGAGTATAATAAAGCGAACAATATCACTCCGAGTGCCATTAAAAAATCATTGGAAAATGTTCTCACAAAGGTTAAGACCAACGCCTATTCTTTTGAAACTGCAGAAAGTCTGGCTGCGGAGGATCAAATGGAATATTTGACCAAACCACAGATCGAAAAGAAAATACGCGATATCAGAAAAGCCATGGAAATAGCAGCAAAAGAGTTGGATTTTATGATGGCAGCCAAATTGCGGGATAGGATCAAAACTTTTCAGAAACAATTGATCGAGGTATAATATGAACCATCCGAATTCCACTCGAATTAACAAAGCCATCAGCGATAGCGGATTCTGTTCCCGCCGAAAGGCGGACACCTATATTGAGAATGGGCAGGTTAGTATAAATGGTAAAACTGCGGGACTGGGAGATCGGGTGATGCCTGATGACAAGATCCATGTAAATGGCCAACCGATCACTGAAAATTCAATTCTCGTTTATCTCGCACTAAATAAACCGGTTGGAATTACATGTACAACAGACCGGCGTATAAAAGGGAATGTAGTCGATTTTATAGATCACAAAGAGCGTGTTTTCCATATTGGACGTTTAGATAAACCCAGTGAGGGATTGCTATTAATGACAAATGATGGTGATATCGTAAATAAGATACTACGTGCAGGTAATAGTCACGAGAAGGAATATTTGGTAAAGGTCAATCGTCCTGTTACCGAAGAATTTTTGAAACGAATGCGGAACGGAGTGCCCATACTCGATAAAATCACCAGGAAATGTGTAGTCGAAAGAATAAGCCGGAATGTCTTCAAAATAATACTGGTTCAAGGCCTTAACCGTCAGATACGGCGAATGTGCGAGTACCTGGGTTACGAAGTACTCACCCTAAGACGCGAAAGAATCATGAATATTTCTTTAGGGAACCTGCCCATCGGTAAATGGCGTGATCTAACTAAGAAAGAACTGGAAGGACTTAAAAATTCTTTGAAATACTCGGACAATAGCTCATTTGCAGATCAACTCCAAAAAGGAACAGGCGGCAAACGAAAAAGGCGTTAAAAAAATAACCGCATGCCGATTGAGTAGCACGCGGTCTTTTTCAACTAACTAACCAAATTAAATTTCAATTATGAAATCTCAACCATGTGTTTAATTTCTTCTTTCACTTCTTTCTTCGGAAGTGAGATGGTAAGAACACCATCTGTATACGTAGCATCGATTCCTCCAACCTTAACTTTTTTAGGCAAAGTAAAGGATCGTGTAAAACTAGCGTAATTAAATTCTTTTCTAGTAAACTGCGTATCGTTGTCTGTGCCTGTAGTTTCTCGCTTCGGGGTAAAATTCGAAGACACGGTTAATACCAACTTTTCAATTTCAATAGCAAAATCTTCCTTTTTCAATCCTGGAGCTGCTACTTCGACTACAAAAGTCGTTAAATTTTCCTTAATATTAACTTTGGGAATGCTAAATCTTTCATAATTAAGCGAATCCAAATTGTTTGCGGGAAAAAATTCGTCGAACATCGACGGAATCCAAAATTTACTTTTATTAACTGTTATCATATCTTTTTATTGTTTAGAGTTAAACCTTTTATTTACAAATCATTGCAAATTGGATTCCAAACAAATAAACCCGTCATTTTGTCTTGAATAACGGGTTTTCGACAGACATTTTGTCGGTGCTTCGGAAGAAAACCTAATTGTAGTGAGCCCGGAAGATATTCAGAAGCTCCTGAGTAGGTATGATCTTATCTTCGTAATCGTTCATTTTGATTAAAATTTGGTCGATGGCCCCGGGACGAATCCCCATTTTGAGACCAAAATTACGCAATACGATTATCTCTTTTTCGTGAACTTCTCCATCCACGTTCATCAATGAAAGCAGTTTATGAAAGTGGGTTATTCTTTCCAATTCAGAAAAAATTGGTTTTGAAGGCACTGGATTCTGTAGCAGTACTTTCACTTTCTCTTTTGTGACGCCCATTCGATTTGCCAACCGAAATATAAGATCGTACTCCTGTGAAGTTATCTTTTCGTCTGCCTTAGCCAAATTAATCAGGTCGCTAATCAAAGCATGTTTATCGTCATTTTGCATAACACAATACTAATACAAAAGATTGAATTTTAAAAATACCTATAAAAAAACCCGGGGAATTACCCGGGCTTGTTTTTCTATATTGCCTTAGTTTATGTTTCTGAAGTAATAATGACCGGCAATCTATACTCTTTTCCTATTTCTAATGAGTTTTTGAGCTTTTTATAATTGAGTCTGTTTTTGATATAACGCTCTACTTGTTCATTATCAGTATCTACTGAAAGAACCACCAGTTCGTTTTCACTATTGATTATCAAGAGTACACTTGCATGAGTGTCTACATCCAGCTCAAAAAGAGGCCCTTTCAATAATTGAGCGATTTCCAGACTAGCTTCTTCTTTGTTCACTTTATCTGCAATTGGATTTGCAGCAAAAAGTGTAGTTCCGACTAATAGCACTAAGGCTAA
>SMXJ01000106.1 GCA_004356305.1 Bacteroidota bacterium
ATCTTCGGAAAATCCCTGGCATTGAAGTATTTTCTGGAACGCAGGTGTCTGCTTCGCAACCAATTGTGAGTATCTATGGTTTTGGTGACTACCGAACCGGATAGTGTAGAATTATGTAGATCGCCCAGGTCAATATTCCCGCTAAACACAAAATCTTCGAAATTTCCTTCAACATCATCATCGATAAAATTAAAAGAGATAACGGATTTCGATTCATCCACTGTAATTTTTTGTGCATAAAGGGGAGAGGCCAAAAGCGATATGATCATTAAAATAATATACTTCATAAACAGGACTGACAGGGTGTGCTTCTGAATAAGTGTCTTAACATAACGTTTTAATCGTTTGCATATTGAAAATTAGTCAAAATATGGGCCAAGGCACAGAAGGAAAATTGCAAGAAATAAGGAAAATTGAAAAAGTTGAAAATTAAAAATAAATAATGTAAATTGTAGGTATCTATAATGTAACAACTTGAAGTATAAAAAATCAAAGAGCAATGAACCCTTAATTCGAAGAAAATATGCAGGCTAAAGTGATGTACCTCAGTGACTTAAAATTTAATTTAGAAACCTGGAGAAGAGAATTACGATTCCATTATGATGAAATGGATACCTTCCAACAAAAACTTGAAGAAACGGCCACCAGGTCATTCGATCAGAACGGACAAAAGAACTTAGAGAACTTTCAAAACAGAATAATGATCGAAAAGGCAGCCATCGCCAAATTAAAACACCGCTGTAAAAATAAATTGAGAAATATACATTTAGCCGACTACAATGAGAACATTGATGGCCGGCTTTTAAATGAACAGGGTACGCTACAAGAAGATATGCGTACGTATCTTAAATTGCATTACGACCTCAAAGAGGAAATGATGGATTTCTTTACCCAACATCTTTTAGAGCAACAAGCTACAAACTAATTACTTAGTTGATCATTGATCTCCCCGCTTTTTTAGATATCTTATCGTCAACAGGGATAGCGAGGAGCATATCAAAAATCCGATAAACAGGGGGAGTGCTGTATCGGAAATATATCTCCCGATCAATGTACTGATGGGCACTGCCATTATGGTGGAAAGAAAACCGGTTACGGCCGCGGCGATTCCGGCTATATGCCCCATAGATTCCATGGCCAACGCACGTAGATTTCCGAAGAGGAAACCGATAGCAAAAAATTGCAATCCGAAAAACAACAGCAATACTTCAATAGTAGGGTTGGCAGAATTGTAAAATAGAACAATATAGAGCACCGAAACTATAAAAAACACTAACAGGGCCCAGGTTATTAACTTTGCCATGCCATAGCGCAGCACCAGGATTCCGTTCAAGAAAATTGCCAGGCCCAGGGAAATTGCGAGGCCGGCGAATATATAGGGAAATTCGTCTTTGAGTCCGTATTGAAACTGAAATATCTGCTGAGCGCTACTTAGATATACCAAAAAAGAGCCCACCACAAAACCGGAGATCACGGTAAAGCCCATGGTTCGTTTATGGCTGAGTACTTCTTTAAATCCGTTCATAACAAGTGCATGGGAAAAGGGGATGCGGTTTTCTATTGCCAGGGTTTCCGGTTGTCGTTGCCAAAACCAAAGGGCCACCAACAGACTTATAATCACCTGAATATAAAAGATTCCCTGCCAGTTGTAATGATCCAAAACGAATTTTCCCATGGCCGGGGCGATGACGGGTACCAAAAGAAAAACTACGGTCACGAAGGACATGATGCGTGCCATATAGTCTCCGCTATATATATCCCGAATCATCGCAATACTGATGGTTCTTGGTGCTGAGAGGCCTATGCCTTGAAGGATCCTGCCCAGTATCATAATTTCGAGGCTTTGGGCGTTTACACAGATAAAGCTGGCCAAAATAAATAAGGCAAAACCCATATAAACGATAGGTTTTCTACCCATACTATCGGAGATGGGGCCAAAGATGAGAGGACCAATTCCGAGGCCCAGAAATATCAATGTGATAAGCAGCTGATTATCCACCAACAGTTCAGTACCGATGGCGATCCCGATAATATCGAGGGCGGGTAGCAGGGCGTCAATGGCCAGTGCGGCCACCGACATAAGGGCAGCCATCAATGCTACGAACTCGAATTGGGAGGTCTGACGTTTTTGCATTGGGCAAAAGTAACTAAACTAATGATAAGTAGGGAGGGTATTAAAATATTCTATTTGACATAATATAAATTATAGAACATTTATAGCGAATGGGCGAAATAAGGCTTAGTTAAGGATTCCGTATAGCTTTGCTATTTTTCATAATATCAGATATCACTTCGCGGAAGTGAATTATATCGGCAGATATTATGTAAAAGGAAATCCTCGCCCATTTGCGCCCTCGCTCCACCGACTGTAGCTATAATTACTCACGACTTTACTATGCAGAAGAAACTATTTGGATAAAAAACTTAAATATCTAAAACCTTCAAATCCCATACCTTTGCGCTATGCACCCACAAAACCCATATTATAAGCGTTATGATCTTAAAAGATTAGCCAAACACTATTCCTCGTTGCAAAAGTATATTGTTTTAAATCTCTCTGGTGAGGAGACTATCGATTTTAGTTCTTCAAGCGCGGTATATGAATTGAATAAAGCGATGCTACTTGCCGATTTTAAATTAGAGGAATATCATTTACCAACAGGGTATCTTATCCCTCCTATTCCCGGACGGTTAGATTATCTGTTGCATGTACGGGATTTTCTTTCAGAAAAATTAAATATCGCTGTAGATTCTAAACTACGCGGGTTGGATATAGGTACTGGTGCCAATGGGATCTATTGCATTTTGGGTGCGCAACATTTTAACTGGACTATGGTAGGCACAGAAAGTGACGCTAAGGCGAAAGAAATAGCGATAGCGAATATGCAGCATACAAAAGGGTTACAAGACAAAGTTGAGATACGACACCAAGAGAATAAGAGTTTTCTTTTTAAGAATATTATTCAATCACATGAGCGATTTGATTTTACGGTTTGTAATCCGCCTTTTCATAGTTCTAGAGAAGAAGCCGTAAAAGGTTCCCTTAGAAAACTTAAAAATTTAGAAGGAGCAACCGATAAAAAAGAACTCTCGCTTAATTTTGAAGGACAAGCGAACGAACTTTGGTGTAATGGCGGAGAAGCCCTCTTCATTAAAAGATTAATAAAGGAGAGTGTTATGTATAAAGATCAGGTGAAAGTATTTACCAGTCTGGTCGCCAAAGCAGACAACCTACTCAAGATTGAAAAACAGCTAAAAAAAGCAAAAGCGAACTACCATATAATCCCAATGGAACAAGGGCATAAGAAAAGTCGCTATATTTTGTGGTGGTTTGGGTTGAACCCATTTTAAATAGTTGTACTTCGCTCTTATCCTCCTACGCTAAAAAGCTTCGGCGGACAAGTCGTCGTTTACTCATTGTTTACTATTAACTTTATTAAAAGAGGCACTTGCGAAGAAAACTTTTTAGTAAAGATTGCGCTGGTAAACTTTTGCTTTTACCCAAATCGAGGTACGAGATTCGCGAACACCTCTAAAACAATATTAGGGCGGTGAGCAAAGCAAAGTGACCCTTCGATGCTTCGACAAGCTCAGCACAGGCAGGCTCAGGGTAAACTCCACGCAGAACATTATAGTACAGTTTGCTTGAAAAGGTTTATCCATTGGATGAAGCTTTTTAGCAAGACCGCTGGTGTGCTGGCTAAATTGCTGAATGCAACAGATTATGGAGCACGTCGGGCTTATCAAAATTATAGTTAACTTTAGGTCTCTTGAAAAAACCAACCTTTGTAATTCTACGCTTTATGAAATCAGTTTCCTCCCTTCTATTGACAGTCCTCCTTTTTACAGGTGCATTTGCCCAAACTACTAAAACCAACCTTGCTGACTCATTATATAATGACTTAAAATTCCGTTCTATTGGCCCGGGATTTATGAGTGGTCGTATTGCTCACATTGCCATCCATCCCGAAAATGAGCATACCTGGTATGTGGCGGTAGGCTCCGGCGGGGTATGGAAAACGGTGAATGCCGGAACCACCTGGACTCCCATTTTCGACAAGCAGACCTCCTACTCCATCGGGACTGTTACCATAGACCCCAATGATCCGAACACCATTTGGGTGGGAACCGGTGAGGATGTTGGTGGACGACACGTGGGCTACGGAGATGGTGTCTATAGAAGTGACGATGGTGGAAAGACGTGGAAGAATATGGGGTTAACAGACTCTCAACATATCTCCAGGATCCTGGTACATCCTGAAAATAGTGATACCGTTTGGGTAACTGCCCAAGGACCCTTATGGAATAAGGGCGGAGATCGCGGCTTGTATAAAACAACCGATGGTGGCAACACATGGAAAAAGACCTTAGGAGACGACGCCTGGGTGGGCGCAACCGAAGTGGTGATGGACCCCAGGGACCCCAATATATTGTACGCAGCCACCTGGCAGCGTCATCGCACCGTTGCGGCTTATATAGGGGGTGGCCCCGGAACCGGTCTCTACCGTAGTAATGACGGAGGCGATACCTGGACCCAATTGACCAATGGACTTCCAAAATCCTCCATGGGAAAAATAGGGTTGGCCATATCACCTCATAACCCGGATGTACTCTATGCGGCCATTGAGCTGGACCGCCGAACCGGGGGTCTCTATCGGTCTGATAACAGTGGAAGTTCCTGGAAAAAACAGTCGAATACCATTACCGGAGGAACAGGACCACATTACTACCAGGAATTGTATGCCTCCCCACACCAAAAAGACCGATTGTATTTAATGGATAACAACCTGCAAATTTCAGAAGATGGTGGTAAGACCTTTTATCGTATGAATGAAAAGAACAAGCACGGCGACAACCACGCAATCGCTTTCAAAAAAAATGACCCTGATTACCTCATTGTCGGATCAGATGGAGGCTTGTACGAATCGTTCGACCTTACCAAAACCTGGAAATATGTGGATAATCTTCCCGTAACCCAGTATTATAAGGTAGCCGTTGATGATGCCAAACCCTTTTACAATATCTATGGAGGGACACAGGATAACAGTACTCAACGCGGCCCGTCAAGAACAGATAATGTACAGGGCATTCAAAATAGTGACTGGAGTGTGGTCCTCAATTGGGACGGCCACCAACCCGCAACCGAGCCCGGCAATCCCAACATAGTATATGCCGAAAGACAGGAAGGCACCCTATCGAGGATCGACATGAGTACAGGTGAAGTGGTGGATATACAACCCCAGCCCGGCGAGAATGAAGATTACGAGCGCTATAATTGGGACGCTCCCATTCTCGTAAGTCCGCACTCCCCTACCACCATTTACTTTGCTTCTCAGCGAGTTTGGAGATCGGATAATCGAGGGGATGACTGGACTGCTATTTCGGGAGACCTCACCAAAGATCAGGAACGTATTACTCTTCCCATTATGGGCAAGAAACAATCCTGGGATGGTGCATGGGATGTGTATGCCATGTCCAATTATAATACGATTACATCTCTGGCAGAATCACCCAGACAAAAGGGCTTGATCTATGCCGGCACCGATGATGGAATGATCCAGGTAACAGAAGATGGTGGTACTAACTGGCGTGCTATTAATGTAGGTGATCTGCCGGGTGTGCCTACCACAGCTTTTGTAAACGATATAAAGGCAGATCTTTTCGATGTCAATACCGTCTATGTGGCGCTGGATAATCATAAGTATGGTGATCTCAACCCTTATTTGCTAAAGAGCACGAATAAAGGAAAAACATGGACGTCAATTGTCAGTAATATTCCAAAGCGTACCCTGGTTTGGCGTATCGTTCAAGACCATGTGAAACCGGGACTATTATTTGCGGCTACCGAATTTGGAATACACTTTACGGTAAATGGAGGAAAAAAGTGGACAAAGCTCCAGGGTGGAGTGCCTACGATCTCATTCCGGGATCTTGCCATTCAACGCAGAGAGAACGATCTTGTGGGAGCCTCGTTTGGACGTGGTATCTATATTTTGGATGATTATTCGATCTTGCGGGAGATCTCAGATGCCAGTCTGCAACAAGAGGCAATACTTTTTACTATTCGGGATGCCTGGTGGTATATTCCTCGTCCCCATTTAAGTTTTGGAAGCGGCAAAGGCAGTCAGGGAGACTCGCACTTTATTGCTCCCAATCCCGATTTTGGTGCGGTGTTTACCTATTATTTAAAGGAAAGTTCAGAAACATTAAAAGAGAAAAGAAAGGCTTCAGAAAAAAAGATAAAGACGGGCGATATTCCTTTCCCTGGCTGGGATGCTTTGGAAGAAGAAACAACGGAGACCCTCCCCGAATTGATCTTCTCCATTAGAGATTCTGAAGGTAACGTCATACGGAGAATTTCAGCACCTGCCAAAGCCGGTATTCATAGGGTCGCATGGGATCTACGTTATCCTGCAACAGAAGTGATCCGGCTTGATACTGAACGAGTTAAACAACAAGACGAACCGGCCGGTTTTCTGGCAGCTCCGGGAGATTATACGGTTACCTTATATCTATCCGCAGGGAGAGAAATCAAAAAGCTTTCGGATTCTGTGCCCTTCAAAGTGAAGCGCCTATATGAGGGTTCGTTGGAAGGCGCCTCACCAAAATTAGTGTCAGCATTTTGGCGCTCTTATGAAAATACATCCAAAACGGCTTCCAAGTTTAACTTGGAAATGAATAAATCCCTAAAACGGGCCAAAGCCATGCAAGTTGCTTTAAAGCGGAGCCAGATTGTACCCGGTACCCTTGATAACCAATTAAGTGAAGTGATCAAAGACCTTCAAAAATTGGATTCGGAGTTTCGAGGAAATCCCGCTAAAAGTGAAATAGGTGTAAAAGGAAAACCTACCGTTGGCGGACGAATGTTTGCTATATATCGTGGCATAGAACGTTCTACATATGGTCCTACCAGTTCTCATAAAGAACAGTTACAGATCGTAGACAGACAATTGGCTACTGGCCAAACCAAGCTAAATACGGCTCAAGGACAGTTGGACGTTATCTATGAAAAATTAAAAGACGCGGGAGCACCATATGTGGAAGATTAGCCAGGTTATGAATATTTGACCGTTATTAGATTTCGACTCATCTCTGGTAATAATTTATCGAAACTTTTTGTAAGTATTTTCTGAACAATATGGGTATAGTTAGAAGAAATTTCGTACATTTATCCCTACCCCAATCTTCTTATTGGCTGTTTAACGCCAGTTTATTCCATTTACAAATGATGCTTTTACTACGGTGAGACGAAAGTCGTTGCGCTTCTTTGATATGTTTAGATATCAAAAGCTGAAGCCAAAACTGAGTAGTAACCTTTAAAATGAATCGTATGAAGAAACTATTACACTTATGGAATGAAAAACTTATAAAGTGGGAGTTTAAAATTAAATTGGCCCGTTTTGCACGAGCCAGTAGTTATGCTATCCACAGATAGTTTTTATTTCAAATTAAAGAGATCCCTTGCTGTTTTAGCAGGGGATTTTTTTATTCCTCTTGATCCAGGAAAAATCCAAGTAACTCTCAAGTAAAAACCGATGTAAATCAAAGACTTACACCGGTTTTTATCATTTAATAATGTGTTCTACAATTAATCCTTGATCTTTTGCTCCAATTCCAAGGCTGGAGTGATAGGATTACCATCGGCATCGATCTCAATGATGGCATCAAAGCCCAGTTCGCCCAGCTTTTCTATTATTTCGGCCTTATCACCTACTACGAACCAATTAACTTCATCCGGTTTTACAACATTGTTACTAACCTCCCTTAGATCGGCGAGCGTAATGTTCCTGACATTGTCGTCGTATTTCTGATAATAATCATCGGGTAAATTATATTTCACCAAATTGTATAAGGAATTATTCACAGCGCTATTTGTTTCCCATTGACCGGGAAGCTTCAATACCTTATTGGTTTTAACCTTATCCAGTTCCGCCTGAGTCGGAGGACGCGTAGTTACAAATTCAACCAACTCCTTACGAAGCTCGGTAACAGATTCGGCCGACTTATCGGTCTGCACAGGTGCATAAACCAGGAACGGTCGGTCGTGTTGCGTATTCAAAACCAATCCTCCCGCACCATAAGACCAATGCTTATCCTCCCTTAGGTTCATATTTATTCTTGAGGTAAATTCACCTCCCAATATACTGACCATTAGTTCCAATGCTATTTCAGAAACCTCTCCGTACTTTTTAGTTAAATGTCCGGCGACGATCACAGATTGTTGTGATTCAGGCCGATCTATCAAATACAAGGTATTTTTCGACTGCGATTCTCCTTTGGTAAAACTTATGGTAGGCACACTCCCCTTTTTCCAATTGCCTAAGGACTTTTCCAACTTACCCTTCAAGGAATTCATATCGATGTCTCCTGTTACTATGAGGGTAGCGTTGTTAGGTTTCATCCAGGATTCATAGAAATTTATAATATCATCTTTTGTGATCGCAGCAACCGTTTCCTCATATCCCGATCCTGATAATGGATTACTATAAGGGTGGCCGTCGCCATAAAGGTATTTATTCAAAGACCGCAACACCATCCCAAACGGCTGTGACTTCTCTTGTTTTATCCTATTGATCTGCTCTGTTCTAAGGCGTTCAAATTCTTTATCGGGAAACGAAGGGTTAAGCAGTACATCGGCAAAAATATCAAGGCTGGCATCCAAGCTGGGTTTCAGCGTATTGAGTGACACATTCGAAATGTCCAGATCTGAACTTGCAGAAAGATTGGCGCCCAGTAATTGCAATTTTTCATTTATTTCCAAAGAGGTCATCTTCTTAGTGCCCTCATCCAATAGATTCATGGCCAACGATGCTGTTCCCGCCTTGGATAGGATATCTGTTTTATATCCTGCATTGACCATCATATTCATTACTATAGTAGATACACCTTTGCGCTCCGCCAATATGATAGTCAAACCATTGGATAATTCCGCTCGCTGCAGAATAGGAAATTTCGAGCTTTTAGGCGTGCCTACTTCAGGTAATTTTGAGCGGTCCACAATCGATTTTTCTACGGAATAATTAGGAAAAGGATTACATATTAGTATATGTTTTCCTTTGGTAAGCCATTTCTGAGCAACGGCTTGAATATCCTCGATCGTAGCATCTTCAATATATTTAAGTTGGTCCTTATAATAGGACGCATCTCCGTGATAGGTTTCATTCGATGCCAAAATATCTGAAACACCTCCAAAGCCACCTATACGTTCTAGTCCTTTTATAAAGGTTGCAAAGTAAGAGGCCCTCACCCTATCGAGCTCAGCCTGTGTAGGTCCATGCTCGATCAAATTGTTTATTTCGAATAGTAATTTTGATTGTACCTCTTCCACATCGGCTCCGGGTTTTACATTGGCTATGGCAATAAAGACACTGCACAATTCGGCTGAATACTGAAAAGCGTTAACAGAACTTGCGATCTGATCTTCATAGACCAATTTTTTATACAACCTTGAGTTTTTACCGCTACTCAAAATAGCTGCGACCAGGTCGAATTGCAGATCTTCACGATTCCCGTCTTGTGGTGTAGTCCACGCGAATAATATACGTGTTTCAGGAACCCTATCTTCATACACCTGATAGGTATCTCCACCACGCACAGGCATATTCACTTCTTGACGTGTAATGGTTGGCCCTGAAGGGATGTCTCCAAAATACTTTACGACTTTTTGATAAACCTCTTGAGGCTTGATATCTCCTGCGATAGAAAGTACCGTATTCGCAGGTCCGTAGTAGGCCTTGAACCAATCCTGAACATCTTCCAATGAAGCAGCATTCAAATCTTCCATTTCACCTATTACTGTCCATGAATAGGGATGGCCTTTTGGAAACAAGGATTTTATCAATAGGTCGTACTGTATGCCATAAGGCTGGTTTTCGCCTTGCCTCTTTTCATTCTGAACAACACCACGTTGCTCATCAAGTCGCTCTTGGTCGATGGCGCCAAGTAAATGTCCCATTCTGTCGGATTCCAGAAATAATACCTGATCTAAGGCTGCTACAG
>SMXJ01000107.1 GCA_004356305.1 Bacteroidota bacterium
ATCAATAGTTGGATCAATGGTAGTCTCTAGTCTTTCGGCAATTCCTGTTTGAGTTTGATTGTACAGATCGAAGCTCGCATTGAAACTCCACCATTTGGTCAGGCGATAATTACTTGACAATTCAACTCCATAGGCCGATGTATTATCGAAGTTATCGTAGGTGATAATTACTTTATTCAGATCGGTTCGGTCGACAAACAAAGCACGGTTTATTTCGTCCGAAATGGCTCTGTAAAATACGCCTCCTGTAATACTGCCTTTCTCCAAACTCCGAGTATAATTTACTTCAACAGAGTTCGTGAATTGGGGTTCTAACTGAGTATTTCCAAAAGCCGATATGAAGGGTGTAGTAAATTCTCTGATCGGATTTACCTGTCCTATTCCAGGACGATCAACACGACGACTATAACTCATTTGATACTGATTCTTTTCAGTTGGAGTATAGGTCACAAAGGCCGAAGGATATACTTCTACATAATCGTTTTCAAAGGATCTTACAAGGTTGGTATCTGCTTTTACCTCTACCGTTTCTATACGCGCTCCAACTTGATAAGACCATTTGCCGAGTTTTTTACCATAGGTTGCATAGGCCGAATAGATGTCTCTCGTATAATCGAAATCTGTGCTGGGAGTCGGAATTAGATCTCCGTTCGAATTAAGGGATTCGCCGGTTGAATTATATTTGATGTTGGTTTCAATTATTCGTGCCTCAAGACCTAACTCTAGTTTTGTCGTTTCAGTAATTGGATTGACATAATCCAAATTTATTGTCAATTGATCTCTCTCAGTGTCTACAAAATCCATGAAGTCATCTAAAGCAGAGGGCCCCATGAAATTAAAATCGGCAACTTCATCGGAATTAAAGACGTTATAATCGGCTTCCAATTCTATATTATGGCCGTCCTCTTCAAAATCCAATTTATAATCGAAGTTGTATTCCGAAGACAAATTCTCTTTTTCGCTTATGAATTTTTGGGTGAGATTACGTTCCGGGTCATCGAAGTAAACGATAGGAGTAGTCCCGGTGGTTATATCGTCATAAATGTTTTGATTTGTAAAAAATGACAGGGTATTCTTATCATTCAGGTAAAAATCAATTCCCACTTTGAAGAGGCTTGACCTGCTGTCACTGAGAATGGTGAGATCCAGATTGGAATTATCATCCGGGCGAAAAATGCTTCCGCCAAATTCATTTTTGGAAACATTATTGCTGAAGTTACCATAAAGATTGAATTTACCATTGCGGTAGTTCATATTTAATCCACTATTGAATTTTGCATTCTTCTCATAAGTGAGTCCCACGCTAAGATCGCCGTTGAAACCAATGGTAACGTTTTTGTGAAGGATGATATTGATGAATCCGCTCATGCCCTCTGGATTATACTTGGCCGATGGGTTTGTGATCAACTCAATTTGCTTGATGGAGGTAGAAGGTATTTGTTTAAGCAATTGGGCTACAGGTACATTGGTGAACTTACCATCTACCATCACTCGAACATTTTGGTTCCCGCGAAGGGAAATTTCTCCTGTTTGTTGGTTTATGCTCACCGATGGGAGATTGTTCATGATATCTGCAGCCGTTGGACCACTGGTGATCAAGTCTTTCCCTACGGTAATGACTTTCCTGTCGAGTTTCTGCTGGATAGTGGTACGTTCTGCAATAACAGTTACTTCGTCTAGTGCCGCTATATCCTCTTCCAAATAGATATTCCCAAGATCTAGATTTCGGTTTTTACGAGTGATCTCAATTTCTGTCGAATGGGTTTTGTATCCTATATACTGAATGGAAACTATACTTTTTCCTTCCGGGATATCTTCTATGCTGAATACTCCGTTGTCGTCGGTCACTCCTCCAGTCACAATATCTCCACTCAGGGTCTTTACGACGACACTAACATATGGAAGGGGTTGTTGTAGAATTTTGTCTATAACGATTCCGGTAATTTTTCCGAGGCGATCGGATTCCGGGTCAGTTGCAGAAAAAGAGGCCATGCTCACAAACAGAGCCATAACAAATAATAACTGTTTCATTTTTCGATCGTTTAGTTGTTCGTTTTTTTTGATTTGATGATTGTAGTTTCTTAGATCAGTAAGAGAACTAACAGCCATATGACGACCGAGCTGGGCAGCCGTTACATCCGATGGATATTTTAACATTTATTTATAACAGGTATCAACGACATCAACATGACTTATTTTAAAATGAATGATTTACAGAAAAATTGATTAACAAAAAGCCCGAAGACTAGAACTTCGGGCTCTGTCTTTACTGCTATTATTAACACTAACCATCAACGTAAAAAATCACAGCAAAGAATAGAAATATTCCTACACAATAGACGAACGCTGCAATATTATGTTACACAAATTTTATATTTTTAACTAACTTTTGGGATGTTCAGCAAATTTAAGGTGTTGTACTTTTCAGAAATAAATATTAAAATATAAAGGCGTGAAAAAAACATTGGTGTTGGGTGCGAGCTCAAAATTATCCAGATATTCGAATTTTGCGATCAACAGATTGGTTGCCAAAGGACATACGGTGGTCGCTATTGGTCTGAGTGAAGGTGAAGTATCCGGGGTAAGGATCACTACGGAAATGGAACCTTTCTCAAATATCGATACGGTCACACTATATCTGGGGTATAAACATCAGCACCATTATTATGAGTATGTCATCTCATTGCAACCCAAACGCGTCATCTTCAATCCCGGTACCGAAAATCCGGAGTTTTACGATCTTCTCCTCGAGAATAATATCCAAGCCGAGGTTGCCTGCACCCTAGTGCTTTTGGGAACGGATCAATACTAGTCCTATGAAGGTGAGGCCTCCATTTAAGACTAAAATAAAGAAGCCCCAATCAAAGCCCAGATAGGTACTACAGAGATAGCTTATCAAATAGCCAATAAAAGGTGTGACTATTGCTACAAGGGGTACCCATGTATCTTTTATAGCCCACTTCGTAAAGAGTCCGTAGGCAAATAATCCTAATAACGGCCCATATGTATAGCCCGCAAAAGTGAAGAGTTTAGCAATTACGGTTGCATCGGCAATTACATATCGAAATATGATGATAACAGCAATCAGCACCAATGAAATAAGAATATGGATCCTTTTCCGAACCGCTACCTGGCCTTTCTCGTCGTATCTTTTTTCAATATCCAGAATATCAATACTGAACGATGTCGTAAGCGCTGTCAAAGCGCTGTCCGCACTCGAATAAGCCGCAGCAATCAGCCCTAAAATAAAGAAAACTGCAATGCCTGTTCCTAATCCGGACTGGATTCCTATAGCGGGAAATAATTGATCTCGTTGTGCGTCAATGCCATTTTGTTGAGCATAGATGGTAAGCAACAGCCCCAATGTCAAAAAGACAAAGTTCACGATGGTAAGTACAATCGTGAACCAAAACATATTCTTTTGGGCGTCTTTCAGATTTCGGCAGGTTAAGTTCTTTTGCATCATATCCTGATCCAGGCCGGTCATGACTATGGCGATAAAAACACCGCTTAAGAACTGTTTTACGAAATGATCCCCGCTTTTCCAGTCGTCAAAAAAGAAGATCTGAGACAGGTCACTTTCTGCGATATAACCGAATATATTTGAGGCCGAAAGCCCGAGATCTTCAGAAACATAATAAACGGCAACACCAACTGCGATGAGCATGAATAATGTTTGTAAGGTATCTGTCCATACGATGGTTTTAATTCCACTTTTATAAGTGTACAACCATATAAGCAAGATTGTAAGGGTGACCGTTATCCAAAAGGGGATGTTCATGCTATCGAACACCAAATTCTGAAGCACGATCGCCACCAAATACAACCTGAAACTGGCGCCTATTATTCGGGATAACAAAAAGAACGAAGCCCCGGTTTTATAGGAATAGTTCCCGAATCGACCTTCCAAATAGGTGTAGATGGACGTTAGGTTGAGGCGGTAATACAATGGAAGTAACACCAACCCTATCACTGCATATCCCACTGTATAACCCAATACTACCTGAAAGTAGCTGAAACTGGAAGCTTCTACCCAGCCCGGAACCGAGATAAAGGTCACTCCGCTCAAGGAAGCCCCTATCATTCCGAAGGCCACCAAATACCATGGAGATCGCTTTCCTGCTTTAAAGAAATCGGCATTACTTCCTCCTTTATTGGTTAAAGAGGAAACAAATAACAACAGGGCGAAATATCCGCCAATCAAGAGTAAAATGTGCAGAGGTTGCATGAGATATCTACTATTTTTCTAAGCAAACGCTAAAAATACAAAGATTGCGTTACCAACTCACTTTTATTTCTTTACTTTTGAACAAATGTTAAAAATTAAATTTAAAAAACTTTTCTAAAGCTATGAAAACTAGAGTTTTACTATTAGCCATAAGTGTTTTTATGTTCACTTCGGTATCGGCACAGGAATATTTGGAAATGATAGATGAAGGTACTTATACGGTGGCCGAAATTGTTGAAAACGCTGAAGCTTATTTTGCCAACATTGACAAGGGTCGTGGCTCGGGCTACACACAATTTAAGCGTTGGGAGTATATGGCTAATCGCCAAAAGAACGAGAATGGTTATTTGACACCCATCAGTGAGAAATTGGCTGAAATCGAAAATTACAATGCCTATCTGAATGAATCTTCGGAAAACAGGGTGTCTCTCAATGACAACTGGGAAGAATTAGGGCCTACTTACTGGAATGCCACTACTTCCTGGAATCCGGGTGTGGGGCGCATCACCGGGATTGCCGTTGATGCTACCGATAACGATCATATTATTATCAGTGCCAATACGGGTGGGGTATGGAGAACGATCGATGCCGGTGTTACATGGACACCACTTGGAGATTACTTTACCAATCTACGTGCCTATTCGGTGGCGATCGATCCAACGGATTCTGACACTTACTTTTTTGGTTCCAGTTCGGGGATCATATATAAATCTACTGATGCCGGTGGTACCTGGATCCAGTTGGCGGATATGAGTAACTCATTGATCAATAAGATACTCATCAACCCGGATGATACAGACATTATGTTCGCCTCTTCCCAAAATGCCGGAATTTACAGAAGTGTCGATGCCGGGGCTACCTGGTTAGAAGTGGCAGGCGATACGAAATCATACGATATAGAATTTAAACCGGGGGATACGAGCATCGTATATGCTTCAGGCCTAAGTTTTCACAAATCGGTTGATGGCGGTGCTAATTGGACCACGATCAGTGTGGGTAGTAATGGCCCTAAAATGATAGGAGTTTCACCAGATGATACTAACATAGTCTATGTCCTGGAAGCTGATGGAGGTTCTTTTGGCGGATTTTATTGGTCTACTGATGGAGGAGATAGTTTTTTAGAGCGGGATCATACCGGAAGAAATTATTTTGGATACGATACAGCAGGATTTAACCCAGGGGGTCAGGCGCCACGCGATATGGACGTCACGGTGAATCCTAATAATGTCGACGAGGTACATATAGCCGGGGTACTTACCTGGCGTTCTCTTGACGGAGGCGTTTCATTTACCTGCACTGCAGACTGGATCCCTGGGGCAGCACAAAATGCGAATATCGGGTATTGTCATGCGGATGTCGATATCCTGGAGTTTGTGAACACAACACTTTTTGCCGGTACCGATGGCGGAATTTTTAAAGCGACCAATACAACAAACCTCAATGCCAACTATTATGACGATCTAACTACGGGAATTGGTATTCGTCAATTCTATAAAATTGGAATTTCTCAAACTCCGGATGTCGTCGTGACAGGCGGATCTCAGGATAATGGGACTTCATTTTACACAGCTGCCAACGGATGGATAGATTGGTTAGGGGCCGACGGGATGGAAGGATTTGTGGATAAATCCAATACTGATATAATGTATGGTACCAGTCAAGGCGGGCAATTATATAGAACCGATGATGGTGCGAATTCTATCACAGGATTGAACGAACCCGGACCGGGAGGGGGAAATTGGGTGACTCCTTTCGAACAGGATCCGTCTACGCCTAACACGATTTATGTTGGGTATAACGCAATTTATAAATCGGTGAACAAAGGGATCTCATGGTCGATTATTTCTCAAAATCTGGGGGGGAATCAGGACGAAATGAAAATAGCGCCTTCTAACAACCAGATCATTTATACGTCCAGAGCGTCTATTTTATACAAGACGGAAGATGGTGGAGCCACGGCCTGGACTCAAATGTCAACGCCGGGATCCATTAATTCTATGGCGGTGCATCCCACTGATCCCAATAAAGTCGCCGTTGCTGTAGCTGGTGGTGCCAAAGTCAAGGTCACCGTTGACGGTGGACAAACCTGGCAAAACATGACTTTGAACTTACCTGGTTTCAATTCTCTGTCCATCGCCTGGCATGACAATGGCGCTAACGGATTATATGTTGGGATGGATTATGGCATTTTTTATATCGACGATTTTTTGTCCGAATGGCAACCCTTCTATAATAATCTGCCAAATGTGATCGTGAATGAACTGGAAGTCAATGTGGTGGATGGCAAATTGTATGCAGCAACCTACGGAAGAGGCCTGTGGGTTTCACCATTACAAGACCCTTTCTTAAGTGTAGATCAATATACTTTGGCGAATAAGGTTAGCATAGTCCCTAACCCGGCTACCGATCAAGTAACAATTGCAATGGCGGAAGCTGTGGAGGCAGACATTCGTTTGTTCGATATCTCCGGAAAGTTGGTGATGTATCAACCCGATGTGACCATTGAAAACAAATATACTTTGGATATTTCAGGATTGAATACCGGCGTGTACTTCATACGTATCAATTCAAACCTGGGAACCGTGACCAAACGATTGATAAAAGAATAGATACAAATAAGTATTTCTGAATTCGTGGTGGTCAACCATCTGATTTTATAATACTGCAAATAATAAATGCTTTGGAAAGCATCTCTCTTTCTGAAGCATTTTTTTTATCTTGCCTCCAACTTGCGTCCTATGGAATATTCTTCAAAATTATTGGAAAATGCGGTCAATGCATTGTCCCAACTGCCTGGTATTGGTAAACGCACGGCATTGAGACTTGTTTTGCATCTATTAAATCAACCTGAAGATCAAACCCTGCAATTGTCTCAGAGTCTTCAGAAAATGCGGGAAGAGATTAATTTTTGTAAGAATTGTCACAATATTTCGGATACCGAATTGTGTGAGATCTGTGCCAATCCTAATCGGGACTCACAATTGGTGTGTGTGGTGGAAGACATTCGCGACGTTATAGCCATTGAGAATACGAGTCAGTACAAAGGGCATTACCATGTTCTGGGCGGGAAGATATCTCCTATGGATGGTGTTGGTCCGGGTGATTTGAAAATTCCTACCCTGGTTCAGAAGGTGAAGAACGGCGGCCTGAACGAGCTTATTTTTGCTCTCAGTTCTACCATGGAAGGCGATACCACCAACTTTTATATCTTCAAGCAAATTGAAGATTATGATATCCTCACTACGACCATTGCGCGAGGTATTTCTGTAGGCGACGAGTTGGAATATGCAGATGAAGTTACCTTGGGCCGCAGTATTCTCAATAGAATTCCATTCGAATCTTCATTAAAAAGCACTTAGTATTTTGAAGCTAACAGTCGTCATTCTCAATTACAACGTACGTTTCTTTTTGGAGCAGTGCATTATTAGTGTTGAACGGGCAATGAAGGGCATTAATGCCGAAATTATTGTTATTGACAACGATTCCGAAGACGACAGCTGTGCTATGGTGAAGCGACGTTTTCCCCACATTACCTTGTTGGAAAATAAAGAAAATGTTGGTTTCAGTAAAGCAAATAATCAAGCGGTCGCTATCGCAAAAGGTGAATATATATGTATTCTTAACCCCGATGCTGCAGTCGCCGAGGATACTTTTTTAACGGCTCTCGGGTTTGCTGATAATATCGAAAAGTTGGGGGCTTTAGGGATTTATTTAATGGATGGAACGGGTCATTTCCTTCCCGAAAGCAAAAGAAACTTGCCTACCCCAAGACGTGCTTTGCTTAAATTGTTGGGACGATCCAAAGGTACAAATGGCTATTATGCCTGGCATGTGGAGGACAGAACCTCCGGAGAGATAGATATATTGGCAGGGGCCTTCATGTTGATGAAACGAAGTGTTTTCAACGAAGTGGGAGGCTTTGACGAAGATTATTTCATGTATGGTGAAGATATCGACCTGTCCTATAAATTGTTGAAAGCAGGATATAAAAACCATTACTTTGGAAGTTTATGTGTCTTACATTATAAAGGGGAGAGTACTCAAAAAGATGATGCCTATCTCGATCGGTTTTATGGAGCTATGCGTATTTTCTATAAGAAACATTACCGTAGCAATTTTATACTCACTGGATTGTTAGGTATAGTTGTTGTGATCGCGAAAGTCTTTAGAAAAAGAACAGTACAGAACAGGAAAAATACGAGCCCGGAAACTAAAGAAGTATTGGTTTTTACCGAAAGTATTCCATTGTTGAAAAAACTGTCTGAAATATATGACATTCCGGTAAGATCGGCATCCAAAACAACGGTCCTGGATAATGCTTTGTTTACACATAGCTTATGTGTGTTTGATGTTGACTATGTTTCGTACCGGCAGATATTTGCGGTCATGCGACAGCGAAAAAACAAGCAGAACAGTTTTCGTATCAGGCCACCAGGATGTAATTTTGTGATTGGAAGTGATCAAAGTGACCAAAAAGGAGGCGTTATAGAATTATAATTGTCAAATTCACAATATACTGCGTGTAAAACATAAATATTTTAAAGAATATTAAATATAACCACTCAAATTTTATTAATTTTG
>SMXJ01000108.1 GCA_004356305.1 Bacteroidota bacterium
ACGACGTTTTTAGCCAAAAATGATCAATAATCGCTAATTTTGAACAATTAATACAAAATTTTTAAATAAGCCTTGCCAGATCGATATAGTATAGTTGGGAACAAATTCTTCAAACAACAATATTATAGTAGGTATCGTTAAATATACATCCCCGGCAGCCATGGACAGATCCATAGACAGAAAGCAATATAGAATCTAAATATGCGTAAGAGAATAGCCAAATTCATCTTCAAAACTCTACTTTGGTTCGTTGGATTAAGCGTTTTATGGGTTTTACTCTATAAATATGTGCCTGTACCCTATACACCTTTGATGGCAATACGTTCTCTGCAAGGAGATTCAAACTACGTAAACAAACATGATTGGGTACCCCTTTCAGATATTTCACAGGAGATACAACTTGCGGTAATCTGTGCCGAAGACCAGAGATTTTTGAATCACAGGGGATTTGACTATAAAGCCATTAAAGAGGCTTATGAAAGCAATAAAAATGGCATATCACTAAAAGGGGGAAGTACCATTTCTCAACAAACAGCGAAGAATGTTTTTCTTTGGCCCGGACGCAGTTGGCTGCGAAAAGGAATGGAGACTTATTTTACTTTTTTAGTTGAAACGATATGGAGTAAAGAGCGAATCCTGGAAGTTTACCTCAACAACATTGAGATGGGTGATGGGGTTTTCGGCGTTGAAGCTGCGGCCGGTTATTGGTTCAATACTACTGCCAGCGACCTTTCACAACACCAAGCTGCTGCTATAGCAGCGATTTTGCCAAACCCCAGAAATTATAGGGCCTCTCCCAGAACCAACTATATAGAAAAGAGAAAACAGTGGATCATACGGCAAATGAATAACTTTGGAAATCTTGATCTAAAGGAAGAATGACCTCACTCAAGAGAAAATACTTTCATGTAAATAATCAAGAAATCAATCTTTTACCGCACTGTTTACTTTCTCCGGCAATACTTCATAGCCCATATTATACAGCGTAAAACCAAAAATATCGACGTATTGTTCGATCGTTTTAGTTACCGGCGTTCCCGCTCCGTGGCCCGCATCGGTTTCAATTCGGATCAATACCGGATTATTTCCTACTTGTTTTTCCTGTAATTCAGCAACAAATTTAAAACTATGAGCCGGAACCACCCGATCATCGTGGTCCGCAGTTGTAATAAGAGTGGCGGGATAACTAGTCCCGGCTTTTACGTTGTGTACGGGAGAGTACCCTATTAGGTATTTAAACATTTCTTCGCTCTGCTCGGCAGTTCCGTAATCATAAGACCATCCTGCTCCGGCGGTAAATGTGTGATAACGCAGCATATCAAGAACGCCTACCGCGGGTAATGCCACCTTCATCAAATCCGGACGTTGAGTCATAGTGGCACCTACCAATAATCCTCCGTTAGATGCACCACGAATCGCAAGAAAATCGCTGGAAGTGTAACGGTTGTCGATAAGATACTCTGCCGCAGCAATAAAGTCGTCAAAAACATTTTGCTTTTTCATCTGTGTTCCCGCATCATGCCATTCTTTTCCATACTCCCCACCTCCACGTAAGTTAGGCACGGCATAAATACCGCCTTGCTCCATCCATACTGCATTAGCGATGCTGAATCTGGGGGTCAGGCTTATATTGAAACCGCCATATCCGTATAAAATAGTTGGATTTTTCCCATCCATTTGAATACCTTTTTTGTGAGTGATGATCATAGGAATCTCAGTGCCGTCTTTAGATGTGTAAAACACCTGATTGCTTTCGTAGTCCTCGGGATTAAAATCTATTTCCGGTTTGCGATATAATTCGCTGCTGCCGTTGTCAACATCGTATTTATAGATTCTTTCGGGTGTCACATAATTAGTGAAGGAATAGTACATTTCTTTTTCTTCTTTTTTAGCGCTGAAGCCATTGGCACTGCCAATGCCCGGGAGTTCTACTTCACGCACTAACTTTCCGTCGTAATCGTATTGAAGTACTTTGGAAACTACATCCACCATGTATTCGGCGAAGATATAGCCACCGCCCGTACTCGGACTCAATACATTTTCAGTTTCAGGGATAAGGTCCACCCAATTCTCGGGAGTTGGATTCGAAGCATCCACGGTAACAATTTTTCCATTGGGAGCATCCATATTGGTAACTATGTATAATTTGGAACCCACATTTTCGATAACATACGAATCGGTATCGGTATGATCCAAAATGGGCACGAATTTGCTAACAGGATCTCCCAGGTCTTTAATAAATAATTTATTTCCTGAAGTGGAATTACTGGCGGTTAGCACCAAGTACTTATAATCCTCCGTAGGACTGGAAAAAACGTAACGATGCTTTTCAGCAGGGGTTCCTCCAAAGATCAATTCATCCTCTTCTTGGGTATCTCCCAACTTATGATAATAAACCTTATGTTGATCTGTTTTGGCAGAAAGTTCGCTACCCTTGGGCTTGTCATAGCTAGAGTAGTAGAAACCTTCATTTGCCAGCCAGGAAACAGCGCTGAACTTGAGATCGCGAATGGTATCTTCTATGATCTCTTTTGTTTCGGCATTCATCACCAACAATTTTCTCCAATCACTTCCTCCTTCGGAAATAGAATAGGCGGCCAATTTTCCATTTTCTGAAAAACTTATACCACCCAATGAAATAGTGCCATCTTCTTTAAATGTGTTCGGGTCCAGGAAAACTTCCGCGGAACCCGGGTCATCGCTGGTTTTATACCGATAGATCACATATTGATTTTGCAGGCCATCGTTTTTATAGAAATAGGTGTAATCACCTTCTTTAAAAGGAGATCTAACTTTCTCATAGTTCCACAAACTGGTCAATCTGTCCTTCAACTCATTTCGAAATGGAATGGTGTCCAAATATGCAAAAGTTACCTCGTTTTGGACTTTTACCCAGTTCTCAGTCTCTTCGCTCATATCGTCTTCAAGCCAACGATAAGGATCATTGACCCGGGTTCCAAAATAAGTGTCGACGGTATCCACTTTGTCTGTTTTATGGTAGGTCACGGAAGTAGTTTCTTTATGGGGTTCTTCTTTGCAGGCAACAAGACTAAGAGCGCACAATATTGGAAGGATAAGTTTTTTCATAGTATGATTATTAACAGCTGTGAATGTAGTAAACTTGAATTAGCCACAAGTTTTAAATATGCGAGTGTTTTATTCGATCAGGCCTGAAACATAGGGCGATACCATCTCCAGTATTTATAGATCAAAACAATATTGATCAGAACAATAATAATGGCTACCCAGATGTCTGAAATGTCTAAAAACAAATGAAACAACAAAATATTAAATGAAATAGGAGCCAAAAGGATAAGCGCAAAAGGCACCCATTTTTTTAACAATAACAACAATCCAATAACAACTTCAAGCAAGGCCACCACATAGAATACATACCCTGTATTTTGTAATGATTCAATGAAATTGGCAGCCGCAGGTGGCATTTCAAACATAGGCATAAACCCTAAAAATTTATTTAAACCAAAAATGATAAGCCCTAAGGCCAGAATAAAACGAAGGATCGTAGTAAATGATGATTTCATAAGATGAGTTAGTTGATTGGACATTAAATATACTCAATAAATAAAACACCGTCCAGCTTGAAGGGGACGGTGTTTTTATAATTAATTTCCAAATTTATTCGGAAGAACGTATATTTATTTCTTTATGAAACGCTGTGTTTTAATTGTTGTGTTATCAAAAACACGAAGGATATAATTTCCTTGCGCCAGGCTTGAAACATCCACAAAATCTGAAGTAAGTCGGGCGTTCATCACTCTTTTCCCCGTCACATCGAATACGGTAAATATAGGGTCATCAAAATCTGTCAGGTTTCCTAAATTCAATATATCTTGAGTTGGGTTTGGATACAGAATTAAGTTGTTCACCAGGGTATCTTCCAGGCCTAAAGTAAAGCCTTCAATAATGGTAATGGTTTGGTTCACATCTTGGTTTTTTAATACGTCTATAGTCCCCGAAGGCCAATAAATAGTAATTGATAATATTTCCGGATCTGTACCTACACCGAAATGTGTGTTAAGACTACTCATGTATGAAAATCCTTCCCCACTTCTTACATCTCTTATTTGTGTTCCTGAAGCGGTTACTATCTCTACACGAGCCCCCAAACCATTGATATTGCTTTCCACACCAACGGTATTGAGTTTTAGCCAGTTATTGGAGTTACCATTGTTATAGTAAAGATTTCCATTGGCAAATGCATCGATAAAACCATCATCATTGAGATCTCCTAAACTCCCGTTGTTTCCGGGAAGGGCACCAGCCATAACGGTAAAGGTTAAATTTCCGTTGCCAAAAAGAATATTTCCGTTAGAAAGTATATCGGCATTGCCGTCGTTGTCAAAATCATAGGTTGCATTTTCAATTCCTGTTGCGTTGAAAGTTAAAAGTCCCGAACCGCTTATAACATCGGTAAAGGTTCCATCGCCATTATTGCGCATCAATCTATGAAATCCATCGTTGAAGTTACTAGCGCCTATCCACGCATCCATATCACCGTCATTGTCATAATCTGCCCAGGCAGAAGACCAGGTTTGCATATCGTCTTCAAGACCTGCTGCGTTCCCTATCTCGGTATAGGTTCCATCGCCGTTGTTCTCATGCAATTCGTTTTGACGTCTTTCTAGTCCACCACCACATTTGGCTTGAAACATATCTACGTCACGGTCGTTATCAAAATCGATCCACACACTTCCGTAGTGACCACCACTAGGATAATCTCCAATACCTCCCTGTACAAAAATAAGGTTTCCATTTCCATCGTTTATATAATATACATTAGGCTCAACATCGTGACTAACAAAGGCATCCAAATGGCCATCATTATTGATGTCCACAAAGTTAGATCGTTGCGAGAATACATATTCCGGCCCCGAAATCTCAGTGTACTGTGTTCCGTTTGAATTCGCTCTCATAAATGTTACGCCACTTCCTCCACCGTATAACAGATCGGTATATCCATTGCGATCATAATCTGCGGCAGCCAGGCTCCAGGACGGACTATAATCTGCGGGAGTTGTTACTATGTTTACTTCGTTAAGTGATCCATCGGGTTGTTGATAGTAAATTTGAATATTCGTTGATGTAATGGAAACGACATCGTCCAAAAAGTCACCATTCATATCCACTAATGCCCGATTCGATCCCGTAGTGGAAATACTCTGGGAAGTAAATGTAATCTGTGCTTGAAGCAGGTGTGAGCAGGCTATAAGCAATCCGAGTAAAATAATTTTTTTCATAATAAATTCAATTTTAATTTAATTTGTTAATTGCAGTTTTGGGTTAAGGAATTGATCCATTCCTCAATTAATGCAACACTCTCTTCGTGTTGTATGGTTCTTCCAAGAAGCGGCATTCTGTATTGTTCTTTGTTGGTACTCATTCTGAAAAATAAAACAGAATTATCCGGATCTCCGGCGTCGACGATCTTTGCGCCTTCAAGTCCGGGTATAGTGGTATCCGGATCTATACAAATCCCTAGATTATCCGGATCCTCACTAAGATCAAAAGCAAAGCGAGGAGATCTGTAATCACAATGACCACTATCCGAGTGACAACTGGCACAATTTATATCTAAGTAAGATCGCACTCTTAAATTCAAAGATTCAGTTGGATCATCCCATCTTACCACTGTGTTTATAGTAGTTGGGACATTGCTTTCAAGATATCCCATTTCGATCCATTTTGTCAATTGATTGCTTTCGCCTTCGGGATAAACATAGTTCGAATTGAGACTTTGAGGTTTCAAACCTATAGGCGCATTTTCTAAAAAAGACTTATGACATGTAAAACATTCAGAACTTGCAGGAATTCGATAGTTCACTGTTTTGCCGACTCCATTTTCTATCCATTCTATCAACACAAAACCACCGTCGCCGGTTGTGTCTAAAAAGGCTTCATTTTGTGCCTCATTCCAAATGTAGTTTGCAAAAATCCAGCCTTCGGCTTTTTTGATCAATAACCGGGTTTCTATAATTTGAGTGAGGTTGTCCGGCAGCACATTGTTATAAAAAAAGCCTTTTATTAAAACACTTCCTACGGGAAAATTAAGCGGATCAGCATCTCCCACATATTCTGCCTTTACACCGTTAGGCATCCAGACAAACCGCTTTTTGTGAGCGTAATCTGAAAATAATTGGCTAATAGGTTCATATGGCAGAACACCATACACGGGATTCTGGTCCGCAATATTTCCGGCAAAGAAATTATAATCAGTAAGTTTTGGATAGGGGACTTGGGTGATGTCAAAATTCACCGGAGAGAACGGCAGCACGGTAATGGTCACGATCGCACTCGCACAGCTATCTCCCAAAGAATCACAAATAGTGTATTGAAAAGTGTCTTCCCCTGTAAAACTTATATCGGGCGTATAGCGAATTAGATCGTCCAAAACACTGGAAGTTCCGTTGTCGATTATCTGAACAGCACCGGTTTGCGGATTAGATAATGTTAGCATACCATCCGAAGGAACATTAGAGTCGTTTGCAAAAATGGCAATATCAATGGTTCCATTTTGAAACACTTGTCCTGTATCTGCTCTTGTTGTTATGACCAAGGCCACATAATCATTGCCGCTATCGTCTTTATTACAAGAGATAACCACAAATAGCATGGACAAAACAATTAAAAATTTTGCGTAGGACTTATTCATTTCGAGGTGTTCTTCAGCAATTTTATAAACAAGGCGGATCATTACCGTGGTAAAAATCCCCTAAATGTAAGAAAAACTTTTATTTTATGCCTATTAACACACCCTTTATGGGAATTTTATGAGAAAAGTGAGCGATACGGCTCCCAATACCATTGAATAAGGTAACTTTTTCTAGTGTGAGACGTATTGTAGGGCCAATAATGGATAAATTCACAAAAGTCCTGATCCTATATGTAGAATAACTTGATACATATTCATGAGAATTTTGATTTCATAAACTCTTATGAGCGAAGTTTTTTACACCAGTGCATGATTCATCAAATATTCGGCAATTTGAATAGCGTTGGTCGCTGCACCTTTTCTAAGATTATCGCTTACTATCCACAAATTTAAAGTGTTAGGCTGTGTTTCATCACGACGAATTCGACCTACAAATACATCGTCTTTGTTCTGGGCATAAATAGGCATGGGATAGGTATTGGTTTCGGGATTGTCTTGCAAAGTGACCCCCGGAGTATCGTGTAATAATTTTCGAATATCACTCACGGCAAAGTCGTTGATAAACTCCACATTTACGGATTCACTATGACCTCCGACGGTGGGTATTCGTACTGCGGTGGCTGAAACTGAAAATGTTCGATCATCCAATATTTTTTGTGGTTCCCTCGCTAATTTCATTTCTTCTTTGGTGTAACCATTCTCTTCGAATTCATCACAATGTGGCAACGCGTTTTTATGGATCGGATATGGATAGGCCATTTCCCCACTTTGTCCGGCAATCTCGTTTTCAAGCTGCTGAACGGCTTTCACCCCCGTGCCGGAAACCGATTGATAAGTAGAAACCACTACACGTTTCATTTGATACTTTTTATGAAGCGGCGCCAAAGCCATCACAAGTTGAATGGTCGAACAATTAGGATTGGCGATTATTTTGTCTTCTTTCGTTAAAATAGCGGCATTTATTTCCGGAACTATCAGTTTTTTGGTCGGGTCCATACGCCAGGCGGACGAATTGTCTATAACGGTGGTTCCAACGGCAGCGAATTTTGGCGCCCATTCCAATGAAACGTCACCGCCGGCCGAGAAAATAGCGATGTCCGGTTTTGCATCAACCCCGGCTTGCAGACCCAAAATTTTATGCGGCTTACCTCTAAAAACCAATTCAAGCCCTACAGATCGTTCTGAAGCCACAGGAATCAGTTCTTTAATTGGAAAATTCCGTTCGTCGAGTAATTTCAACAATACGCTTCCAACCATCCCGGTGGCGCCAACGATGGCTATCTTTTTATCATGGCTATTTTTCATCAGGCGTATTCTTTTAAATTATCGAATTACAAAATTACAACGAAAAAAAAGACCATCCCACTCATAGCGGGATGGTTTTGTTAAAAATGTAGTAGTGTAGCGGTCGTTTTATCTTATTATTCTTTCAATAGATCAAGTATTTCAGTAAGCAAGTCATTGTCTGACGGACCGGCTAGAGCTTCTTCAGCAGGGGGTTTTTCTACAAATCACTCGTTTCACCCGTTGTGATATGGCGGTCAATAGTTCGTATGAAATACTGCCCATGGCTTCTGCTAATTCCACTGCCGTTTGATTTTCTCCAAGAATTATGACCTCGTCGCCTTCTTTGCAATCAACACCTGTAACATTCACCATCAACATATCCATACACACATTGCCAATGATAGGTATTTTTTTTCCATGAATGAGTACGCTCCCTATTTCATTGCCCAATTGACGTGAAATACCATCGGCATGACCCAAGGGGATCGTGGCGGTTTTTTCATGTCCTTTCGCGCGATAGGCTCGGTTGTAACCCACGGTCTCACCGGGCTCTATTTCGTGAATTTGTGAGATAACCGATTTTAAAGTAGCTACAGGCTTCAGATGTTTATCCTCTACTTCGGAATTTCCATATCCATATAAACCGATTCCAGTGCGGACCATATCAAAATTTGCCTCAGGATAATTGATGATAGCAGAGGTATTGCTTTGATGTAACAAAGGAGAATACCCCAGTTTTTGGATCACTTCTTCGGAAATACGTCTGAATTGATTTATCTGCTGAAGTGTAAATTCACGTTCCTGAATATCTTCACTCGCCGCCAAATGTGAGAAGAGAGATACTGCTTTAACCGTTTTTGTTCGGACTAAATTTTCCACGATCCAATCTATATCCGTATCCAAAAACCCAAGTCGGTTAAGACCTGTATTGAATTTTATGTGTACAGGATAGTTCTCTTGCGCTTTTTCTTCCGCAGCACTCACAAAGGCCTTAAAAATTCGGTTGCTATAAAGAGTGGGCTCCAGACATCGGTCGATGAGGATCTCAAAATTATCAGGTTGTGGATGCAGCACCAAAACAGGAGTTTCAATCCCTGCGTCACGTAACGCTACACCTTCATTTACATAGGCGACAGCGAAATAATCAACACCCAACCGGGCTAATTCTTCAGCTGCCTGAACAGCATCACTACCATAGCCAAAGGCTTTCACTATGGCCATAACTTTGGTCCCGGGATTCAGTTTAGAAGTAAGGTATCGATAATTATGAGCCAAGGCGTTTAGGTCGATTTCAAGAACTGTTTCCTTTGTGTTGCTACCTCCTGAAGTCATTATTGCGTTTGATTTTTGGAAGGGATTTGCTCCGGATCTTTTACCTCCATGGTTCGCACCTTTTCCCGAAGGAGGGCCTTATAAAATGCAGCACGACTAAGCGGTTCGTAATCTTCGGTTTCACCCAAAAGCACCAAATCATCACTTTCTGATATCCTGTAACTATAATTAGCCAGATTTCCGGTACGGGTACAAACCGCATGTACCTTGGTCACATATTCTGCCGTTGCCATCAATGCGGGCATAGGGCCAAAAGGGTTTCCTTTGAAGTCCATGTCGAGTCCGGCAACTATCACACGCATCCCCTGGTTTGCAAGGTCATTGCAGACTTTTACGATCTCATCGTCAAAAAATTGAGCTTCGTCAATTCCAATCACGTCACAGCCATCTGCCAATTTTGGGATATCAGCAGCTGCCGGGACAGATGTAGAGCGAATTTCGTTACTATCGTGAGAAATAACTTTATCATTGTCATAACGATTATCAACAGAAGGCTTGAAGATCTCCACTTTTTGACGCGCAAATTTAGCACGCTTTAATCGTCGGATAAGTTCTTCCGTTTTCCCTGAAAACATCGAGCCGCAGATCACTTCGATCCACCCAAACTGCTCTTTTTGATTTACTGTATTTTCGAGAAACATAACTTACTTTTAGAATAAAATGCAATTCTTTGACGTTTACATAAAGGATGCGTAAATTTAACAAAACAAAAAATGAAGATGGCATTTTAATTTTAAAAAGTTATGAAAAAGCAATTGCAGTCTCGAATTAAAAGTCTTGCACAGCAAATACTTTCGGAGAATGACAGCAGCGATACCCCGAAAATGAAGGAAACAGCTCGTAAATTGTACGAACTATTGGCGGTACTTGAATATTTGGAAGTTCAGCTATTGGGAAATGACGAGAATATGCCTGAAAAAGAGTCATTGGACTCCAAAACTTACCGGGAGAATAATTGGTTCAAGGAACCCGAACCGGTTCCACAACCGGAGGACCAGGAAGAGTTGATCGAACCGGTGATGGAGAAAATAAAGGATCTCGTCGCACAAATGCCGGAAGAGTCTCAAAAAGTAGATGCGCTATTGGAAGAAGTACTTCCTAAGAAGACATATCACAAAAACGAGTTGGAACAATTTGCTTCCGACTTTCGGGAAATGCCTGTTTTTGAACGAAAAGACGATGTGGCAACAAAGGTAAAAACAGATGCTTTAATAAAAACCGGATCTGAAGAAAACGAGAGTCCTACCAATAATGATGTGGATAGACCCAAATCTCTTAATGAGACACTGGCGAATGGTCTGAATATTGGCCTCAACGACCGTTTGGCATTCATTAAGCATCTTTTTGAAGGTAAGACGGAGGATTACACACGGATACTTTCACAAATTAATACCTATAACACATTTGAGGAAGCTGAATCTTTTATCAAAGGAAAGGTAAAACCCGACTATAATAATTGGTTGGACAAAGAGGAATACTCCAAACGGTTTATGAAAATTATTGAAAAGAATTTTAGTTAATTTCGTCCGCCAGCCAAAATGAGACCCCCTGCGATTATTTACACCGATGAGACGGTGCCCGTATGTTTTGGCCATTATGGAAGAGAGGAGGTTGTATACTGAATTATGGGAAAACTCTATCTCGTACCTACACCTATTGGAAACCTCAAAGATATCACCCTGAGGGCCATCGAAGTATTAAAAGAGGCAGATTTGATCTTGGCCGAGGATACCCGTACAAGTGGAAAGCTCTTAAAGCATTTCGACATCACAACACCCATGAATTCACATCATATGCACAACGAACATAAAACAATCGATGGTGTTGTTCGAAGCATTAAAGCAGGCTCAACTGTTGCGTTGATAAGCGATGCCGGTACTCCGGCCATCAGCGACCCTGGATTTCTACTCACACGTGCTTGTGTTGAGGCCGGGATAGAGGTTGACTGTTTGCCGGGAGCCACCGCTTTTGTTCCGGCCTTAGTGAACAGTGGATTGCCCAATGATAAATTTGTTTTTGAAGGCTTTCTACCCGTGAAAAAAGGCCGCCAAACCCGATTGAAATTACTCACGGAAGAAACCCGAACCATGATCTTCTATGAATCTCCGTATAAACTCCTTAAAACATTGAACCAATTTGTGGATTGTTTCGGAAAAGAACGGAGGATCTCGGTGTCCCGGGAATTGAGCAAGTTACATGAGGAAACTATAAGAGGAACGGTGGTTGAGGTACTCAAACATTTTGAGGCTAAACCACCTAAAGGAGAGTTGGTCATAGTGGTAGAAGGGAAAGGATGAAACAACTCCTCACAGAAGTACAAAACCGCGAAATTTGAATTGAACATCTACAATTAAGCTCATGTTCTATCGTTGCGGCGATTAATTGATCTCACGAATAAATAATCTTTAAAAAACAGCAAGGTTTATCATATTTCTAAGAGCTAACCTGGATAGAAAGACAGGCAATGTGTTCTAATATCTCATATCTTTTTTAACCGTGTTTTCCTTTACTCCAACCATGTTTTCCCAAATATTGCTGTCCACTTTCCACTGCGCCATCCTCGATAGAAGTTCCCATCGAATCGTTCCAGCGGTTGAGATAACCAAACAGGGCGATCACCCCCAGCATTTCTACTATTTCCCCTTCATCCCAATGCGCATACAATCGTTGTTTGATTTCTTCATCAACACCATTCGGGACCTGAGAAGCCAATAATGAGAAATCCAGCGCAGCACGTTCAGCTTCACTAAATGAAGGGTGAGTTCTATATTCCCAAATGTTATCCAGTTGCTCCTGTTCGGCTCCATATCGCTCTGCGGCACGAATGGCGTGGGCCTGGCAATAACGGCAACCCGAGGAGTTACTGCTTACCCATGCGATCATTCTTTTTAAAGCTGAAGTCACCCGGCCTTCATTAGCCATCACTGCCTTGTTGAGGTTGATAAAAGCCTTGCTTATAGCGGGCCTGCGCTGCATGGTCAATACGCTATTGGGGCAAAAACCCAGGGTTTCATTAAAGAATTTGGCGAGTTCCCGTGTTTCTGAATCGTGTTCGGCAGAGAGCGGAGTTACTAAGGGCATATGTTTGGTCTTAAAAACTTATCTGAATTCGAAAGTACGATTTAGAGAAAGGATTAACCAAATTTCAGCCGTCTAATTCTAAACACAATTTAAATATTATCTTTACATTTACATACTTTCTTCCCTATCAAACAAAGTAGCAAATGTCAAGTACCAAATCCTGAATTTGACCATCATCGAATAGCACTTTTGGAATTTGGAATTTGTGAATTATACAGTTATGCGTTGGACCTTAAAGCCAAAACCTTCCGAAGAAAATAGTAGTAAACTGGCAAAAGAACTGGGAGTTGATGTACTCATCGCCTCCCTATTGCTACAAAGGGGAATAGAAACCTATGAAGCCGCCAGGAATTTCTTCCGTCCCAGTTTGTCTGATCTGCACGACCCTTTTTTAATGAAGGATATGGATAAGGCCGTAGCACGGGTTGAGCAGGCTATTGCCAAGGATGAAAATATATTGGTCTATGGAGACTATGATGTAGACGGCACTACCAGTGTTGCGCTGTTATCATCCTATTTGATATCCTATTACCCAAACGTGGCGACTTATATCCCTGATCGTTATGACGAAGGCTATGGAATATCCTACAAGGGAATTGATTTTGCGGAAGACAATGGCTTCAGCTTAATTGTAGCCTTGGATTGTGGCATAAAGGCTATTGAAAAAGTAGCATACGCTTCCGAAAAGAACATTGATTTTATTATTTGCGATCATCATAGGCCGGGGCCGGAACTTCCCAAAGCGATCGCTGTTTTAGACCCTAAAAGAGAAGATTGTGAGTATCCATTTAAAGAATTATGTGGTTGTGGAGTCGGATTTAAACTGATACAGGCATTGGGGGTTAAGAAAGGAGAAACCATAGATGACATGATCTTGTATCTCGATCTGGTCGCAACGGCTATTGGTGCCGACATTGTGCCTATCACCGGGGAGAACAGAATTTTAGCCTATTACGGACTGAAAGTGCTCAATTCGAATCCGCGTACAGGCTTTAAGGCCATAATCAAACAAATAAAAAAACAAACCCTCACCATTACCGACGTTGTATTTATCATAGCTCCTCGTATTAACGCCGCGGGGAGAATGAAACATGGAAACCATGCGGTGACTTTATTGACCGAAACCAATATGAATAAAGCCATCGTATGGGCTTCGGAAATAGAACAATTCAATACCGATCGCCGGGATGCTGACAAACGCATAACCCGGGAAGCGTTGATTCAAATTTCAGAAAAGAAGGAGGAGGACAGAATGACGACCGTGGTGTATGATGAAACCTGGCATAAGGGAGTGATCGGGATCGT
>SMXJ01000109.1 GCA_004356305.1 Bacteroidota bacterium
ACATTCGTTTGCCCGAAGACCGTTTTGAAATTCATATTCTAGAGTGGTTACTGCCAAACAAGGAAGAATCCCTCGAGCAGTATGCTTATCGAATGGCAAAAAAAGTGACCAGGCCGAACGCTGCATTGATAGGAGTTTCTTTTGGTGGGGTAGTCGCTCAAGAGATGAATTCATATTTAGATCTGAAGAGATTGGTCATTATTTCCAGTGTAAAGACCAGGGATGAACTTCCTAAGGGATTGAAATTAGCCGGAAATTTTGGGGCCTATAAAATTGTCCCTACCGGATGGGCATCGAGTATAAAAGATCTGGCTCGCTTTGCAATCGGTGCCCGATCTAAAAAACGACTCACTTTATATCAGCGATATCTTTCGGTTCGCGATAAAGTGTATTTAGATTGGGCCATTAAACAAATGGTTTGTTGGGGACGAACTGAAACCATAAAGGGGGTTATTCATATACATGGTACTGCAGATATTGTTTTCCCTGTAAAAAATATTAAGGATGCTGTCTTACTGGAAGGTGGTACTCATGTGATGATATTGAATAAGGGTAGCAGGGTTAGTAAACTGTTGGAAAATATTATAGAAAACGGATAAGCTGGCTCTATATTTTTCTATCTTTAATCAAAATTATTGAGGTTATGAGTATTTTGTCGAAAATTGGCTTAGCAACTGTACTTATTGGGGTGGGATTGTTGTGTATCAATGCCGTGCAGGTATCCCAAAATGATGAAGCTCCCTTGGATGAAACAATGGAGGAAAAACTATTGAACGATTATAACGTGTATGCCCTGGAATTACCGGAAAAAATGGATTTTGCCGGAGAGCCCGTTCCACTGAATAATCCGGACATTAGAGAACGTATGGATCGTGAACTTTTGGTCAATACTTATTGGCAATCCAACGGCTTGTTGGTTATTAAAAGAGCACATAAATATTTCCCGATCATAGAACCATTATTGAAAAAATATGGCTTACCCGATGATTTTAAATATCTGGTCATTGCCGAAAGTGCTTTGCAAAACAATACTTCCCCGGCGGGAGCTGCCGGGTTTTGGCACTTTCTAAAAAGTACCGGCAGAGAGTACGGATTAGAGATTAATGACTATGTAGATGAACGTTATAATCTGGAGTTGGCGACAAAAGTAGCGGCAGATTATTTAAGAGCATCAAAAAGACGTTTTGGGAGTTGGACGATGGCTGCTGCAGCTTATAATGGGGGTAATGCCGGGATCAACAAACAACTGCAACGACAAAAGGTAAATGACTATTACGATTTATTGCTCAACGATGAAACCAGTCGATATGTGTTCAGAATATTGGCGTTCAAAGAAATTTTAAGCGATCCGCAAAAATATGGCTTCAATTTCAGGGAGAAGGATTTATATACTGCAGTACCCACTTATAGAATAAAAGTAGATACGGCTGTCACCGATTTTGCCGACTTTGCTAAAAAGTTTAACATCAATTATAAAATACTTAAGATCCACAATCCATGGCTCCGTGATACTTATTTGAAGAACGCTTCAGGAAAAGAATATTTTATTGAGATCCCTGAAACCGGCTACTATAATTAGAACCGGCAACTCACAACAAGCCAGACAATAGACCAAATATGAATCTAACGGTTGTACTTTCATTAATTATAATTGGCCTGCTTGCAGGTATTTTTAGTGGATTTATGGGAGTGGGTGGTGGAGTGGTTATGATTCCCATTTTGATCTTACTATTGGGTTATGATCAGCATCAAGCCCAAGGAATGAGCTTGGCTGTACTGGCCATTCCGGTAACATTCGTCGCAGCTTATACCTATCACTCGTCGGGGCATCCTATTAATTGGAAATTCGCCTTGATTATCGGTGTGTTTTTTGTGTTGGGCGGACTTATAGGTTCTAAATTTGCGGTAAGAATTGATCAGGTAATGTTGAAGAAAATATTTGCAGTCGTTCTTGTAGTGGCTGCCGTTAAACTGTTTTTTTCAAAATAGGGCCCGGCATTTATTTTTCATCTTTAATTTTTCGAATCAATCCTTGATGCAATAGAGAAACGCCGCTTGTGAAACTTTGATAGTTCGAATTATAGGAACTTGTATAATCTTTCAAATAGTGGTGCATAAAATTCCGTCTTACATCCAGTATCTTTTTGTCTGCATCGATAAAGAATGAGGTTGGGAATCCTAAGCTATGTTTCATAGTGCGAATGGCGAAATCATACCTATTTTCCTTCTCATCCACGTATAGTATATTGATCTTCCTACTGAATTTCCTTTTAATTTTCCGGATCTTTTTTTTGGATCCCCAAAACAATATTATAAAATCGATCTCATTATAATATCGATCCGCTATATCATTAAAAGCCGGAATCTCTCCTACTCCGGGAACACACCAGGAAGCATAAGTGATCAAATAAGTTGGTTTTTCAAACTTGTAAAGTTCGATTCTTCGTCCGGAGAATTTACGAACTTTAAAGTTGTCGAGATAAGTTCCATTGATAACATTATTGACCAATGAATCGAATAAAAATTCGGCTCTTTCCAGATCTTTACGGGCATAGGCTTGTTTGGATTCCTGGCGATATTTTCGAATATTTTTACCGATGGCTTGGGAAAAAAGCTTCTTTGGCTCATTTTCCTGAGAAAGAGCTATAAAGGAAACCATTATGAAGAGCATAAGTAGTTTTTTACCCATAAATTCCTTTTAAAAACAATACGAAAAAGGGGAAAAGCTTGGTATTTAGCAAGTTATTATTAGGCGAAAGGTAATAAAACCTACTTAAAATGGAATAATCATAACTGTTTGTCTTAAAATCAATCGCTATCCACTAGCGCCTGCCATGGCGACCAGAGCGGCCTCCGCCATATTGTTGCCTTGGTATTCCTGCTCGTTTCATTTGCTGTTTCATCATTTTGATCTGATCGTCAAGCATATTGTGTTTGTCCAGCTTTTTTGCTTCTGAAAGTAAAAGTTCGGCATCACGTTTTCGGTTTTTGGTCATCGCGATGCCTGCCAGGTTCAATTTTACCATAGCCATATCGGCCGTCATGGAAAGCCCGAGTTTTTCAGCTTTTTTAAAGTAGGTATAGGCTTCATTCATATTGGTTTGAGATACCATTAAGCCGTTTAAATAATTATAGTAGCCTTGTTGCTTTTTCACTAAGGCACCTTTGGGGTTGGGAATCCTGTCCAGCCATCGTTTGGCGCCCGGAAAATCCTGTTTCCGAAGGCGAAGAAATGCGAGCAGGATCATTTCATTCTTAAAATAAAGGAATACAAATACGACAGCCAGTAAAACATACATAATGCCGTTGCCTATATTTTCTTCGATAAACTGCCAGACTGCCGTGCCCATGCTTAAAACGGTTAGGGCTAATTTTATATTTTTATTGAACATGAATTTCAGTTATTAATCAGCGCATAAAGGTACTAAAAACAAATGAAGGATATGTTCATTTTTACGGTAATACTGAAGCTAATCACCCCACTAATTTTAAGAAAATCGCAACGCTACCAATAGCCTTTGCATGTCCTGTTAAATAAAGAATTCACGATTAAAAATATTTTTTCAATAGGGTTTGTGAAAGTAAAAATTCCTTGTATATTTGCACCCGACTTTTAGTAGAGGTCAAGTGAATAAAATTTTACGGAAGAAATAACCTAAGTTACAATGAAAAGAACATTTCAGCCATCCAAAAGGAAAAGAAGGAATAAGCACGGTTTTAGAGAGCGTATGGCATCTGTTAGCGGACGTAATATATTGGCCGCCCGTAGAGCGAAAGGCAGAAAAAAACTTTCGGTTTCTTCTGAATCACGTCATAAAAAATAATGTTGATAACTCATAAATAAAAGGTGTTGTTTTATAAGCAACACCTTTTTTTTATACCCTGATGCATCGTATTTTTACATATTCAAAAAAGAGTGAGCTAAATGCCAAAGAACAATGACCTAAAATCTGTATTAATAATTGGATCTGGGCCCATCGTTATCGGGCAGGCATGTGAATTTGATTACTCCGGCTCACAAGCATTACGTTCTCTAAGAGAAGACGGAATTGAAACAGTTTTGATCAATTCCAACCCTGCTACAATCATGACCGATCCGTCCATGTCGGATCACATTTATCTATTGCCCATTACTACAAAATCGATCATAAAGATCCTTGAGGAACATCCGCAAATCGATGCGGTACTTCCCACAATGGGAGGGCAAACCGCCTTGAATTTATGTATTGAAGCAGACGAAAAGGGTATTTGGAAGGATTTTGAAATAGAAATTATTGGCGTGGATATAGCGGCGATCAATATAACCGAAGATCGCGGCCAATTCAAAAGTTTGATGAAGAAAATTGGTGTACAGGTTGCGCCCGCTAAAATTGCAAATTCATTTTTAACCGGAAAGGAAATCGCACAGGAATTTGGTTTTCCATTGGTTATACGACCTTCTTTCACTCTGGGTGGTACCGGAGCTTCCTTTGTGCACAATCAGGAAGAATTTGACGAGCTGCTAACTCGTGGCTTAGAAGCCTCTCCAATTCACGAAGTCTTAATCGACAAGGCACTTCTGGGTTGGAAGGAATTTGAGCTTGAACTACTTCGTGATAATAACGACAACGTGGTTATTATTTGTACCATTGAAAATATGGATCCTATGGGAATCCATACAGGCGATTCTATCACGGTGGCGCCTGCCATGACCTTGAGTGATACTTGTTTTCAGGAAATGAGGGATCTCGCGATTAAAATGATGAGAAGTATTGGGGATTTTGCCGGGGGTTGCAATGTTCAGTTTGCCGTAAGCCCGGACGAAAATGAAGATATCATCGCCATCGAGATCAACCCCCGTGTATCACGATCCTCGGCACTGGCTTCGAAGGCTACCGGATATCCAATTGCCAAGATCGCTACCAAATTAGCCATAGGATATTCGCTTGACGAATTGGTGAATCAAATTACAAAATCCACATCGGCATTATTCGAACCAACCCTGGACTATGTCATCGTAAAAATTCCCCGTTGGAACTTCGATAAATTTGAAGGTTCCGAACGTACCATCGGTTTACAGATGAAATCGGTTGGAGAGGTAATGGGTATTGGCCGCTCATTTCAGGAAGCGATCCATAAGGCTGCTCAGTCACTTGAAATAAAACGTAACGGCCTGGGTGCGGACGGTAAAAGTTATACCAACTACGAACAAATTATTGAGAAGCTTACATACCCCAGTTGGGATCGTGTGTTTGTGATCTATGATGCCATACAAATGGGTATTCCATTGAGCCGTATTCATGAGATCACTAAGATCGATATGTGGTTCTTAAAGCAATATGAAGAACTGTATTTGTTGGAGCGGGAAATTTCAGAATATACTTTGGATACACTTCCGCGGGAATTACTACTGGAAGGCAAACAGAAAGGGTACGGCGACCGCCAGATAGCCCATATGCTCAAATGTTTGGAAAGCCAGGTATACAAAAAGCGCGAAGAGCTGAATATCCAGCGCGTTTATAAACTAGTTGATAGCTGTGCAGCCGAGTTCAAAGCGGAAACGCCCTACTATTATTCTACTTTCGAAAATGAAATGGAAACGAAAGAGGGGAAGGTCTATGCCGAGAATGATAGCATCGTTTCAGATAAAAAGAAGATCATCGTACTAGGTTCCGGTCCCAACCGGATCGGACAGGGAATTGAATTCGATTATTGCTGTGTACATGGTATTCTGGCAGCTGCCGAATGCGGGTACGAAACCATTATGATCAACTGTAATCCCGAAACGGTTTCAACCGACTTTGATGTGGCGGACAAACTGTATTTCGAACCCGTTTTCTGGGAACATATCTACGACATCATCCGTCATGAAAAACCGG
>SMXJ01000110.1 GCA_004356305.1 Bacteroidota bacterium
ATTTTCGGCTATTTGCTTCAAAGTAACTTCTTTCATAATTGTGTCGATATACTCTAGAGTTTACAAAAATCAAAAAAAGAATTTAATAATTGCCTTTTTATTGAAAAAACAATAGAATTACGAAAATAAAAAACGAAAACGGTTTCGGAAGGTTAAATCGCTTTTTTACGTGCGTTTTTTAATAAAATCAAAAAAAATATTTGAAATTTGGAACTGAATAAGATTTTTGAAATTTTATAGTTTAAGTTTCATAATTATTTTAAGTGTTTGTAATTCTAATAATTGGTCACTTTTAAAAAAGAAAAACAACGGTTTATTTAGTGTATTAATCGATTTCTTTTTTGTTTTATTCAATGGCTGAAAAGCTAATAATAGGGCAATTTTTAAGACTTTTAACTATCACTATCACCATTGTATCGACCATGGGAAAATCCCAATTAGAAAATAAGTAAATCGATCCCTAATGCTATTGATGAAACAGTTCTTAGTGGAGTCTAACAATTTGGACTATGAATGCTGTTCGGTGCAAGATCAAGAAATTAGCCGCGTTGTGATGGGGATTGATTTTCTTATTTAAATTATGAAGGAAAAGTCTTATAAATTTATTTATCTGAGAAGATTAATAATTAAGCTGTAATAATTGTGGAATCTATTAAACATCCGCTAACTCAAATAATTGTATAAAAAATTGTATATTTCGAGATGAACTATACAATAATAAAAGGTAAATTTGTAGAACAAAAACCAAAAATAATCACTGAATATTAACTATTAAAGATTTATTGAAATTAACTTTAAACCGAAAACCATATGAAAATTAAATTACTAACTAAACTTTTGTTGCTCCCTTTCCTTTTGGTAATGGGTGGTTCAGCCTTCGCACAATTAACCGTTAGTGGGACAGTCTCGGATACAGACGGAATCGTTCCCGGCGTTAATATAATAGAAAAAGGCACATCCAATGGGGCACAATCTGATTTTGACGGAAACTATACCATCACTGATGTAGCTAACGATGCTACACTTGTGTTCAGTTACATTGGTTATACAACAATGGAAGTTGCGGTAAATGGCCAGAGTACTATAAACGTAACCTTACAAACAGATGTTGAGTCTTTGAGTGAGGTTATTGTAATCGGATATGGTACAACTACTATCAAAGATGCCACAGGTGCGGTAGCCTCTGTGAGCTCTAAAGATTTTAACCGAGGGGTTATCACATCGGTCGAACAACTTATTCAAGGTAAGCTCGCCGGTGTACAAATCACACAATCAAGTGGTGAACCCGGAGCAGGTATTGATATTCGTATCCGGGGAGCTAACTCGATTCGATCCAACAACAATCCATTATTTGTTGTTGATGGAATTCCATTACACGGAGCTAATACTACTGCTGAAGGAGCCGATGTAGGATTTGGTTCATCCTCGGCAAAGAACCCACTCAATTTCCTTAACCCGAATGATATTGAGAGTATTAGTGTTCTTAAAGATGCTTCTGCAACCGCTATCTATGGTTCTCGTGGAGCCAATGGTGTGATTATTATCACAACAAAATCCGGTAAAGGTAAGGCTGGAGGTTCCTGGGAATATAACACGAGTCTGAGTATTGCAGAAGTCCCTGAGAACTATGATTTGTTGTCAGCCAAAGCTTATCTGGCACAGACTGAACGTTTTGGTTTTTCGGTTGCTGAGAGAGATTTTAAGAACAGTACAGATTGGCAGGAGTTTGTCTTTAGAACATCTACCTCCACCAATAACGGCCTTTCTTATTCTAACAACTACGGTGATGGAAATGTGAGAGCCACCTTTGGATATAGTAAGGATTTTGGTGTGGTTAAAAATTCATCATTGGAAAGAATTGTAGGTCGAGTTAATGCAAGTCATCGTTTTGTTGACAATAAGCTAAGATTGGGATTCCAGGGGAGTATTTCTCGGGTAAACGACGAATCTGCTCCTATTAGTGGTAGCGCAGGATTTAGAGGTGACCTTTTGGGATCAGCTTATTCCGCTAACCCTACATGGCCTACCGATCCGGATTTTGACGGAACAGGTGGTCTGTTAAGTCCGGCTACTGCCTTGGCATATACGGAGAATTTAACACATACCGATCGATATTTGGTCAGTGCATCTATTGAATACGATATAGTTCCTGAATTAACAGCGAAAGTTAATTTAGGTTACGATAGGTCTGAATCTACAAGATCTGCAGTTGCCAATTTAAAAGCTCGAAATTTCGGCCAAGGTGTATTTGGCAATGGATCAGGTATTATCAACGAATTGACTATCCAAAGTAAATTGATGGAATTGACATTGAACTATAAAACTGATTTTGGCAATTCTAACCTCGACATTATCGGGGGTTATGCCTTCCAGGACTTCGATCGTTACGGAAAAAATATTTTTGGATGGGGATTCTTTACGGCCGATATGAATCAAATGGTGAGAGACCTTAAAGAAACTGCCAATGCGATCGAAGGTAGAATTATAGGAGCGTACCAACAGTATGGTTATGCAGGAAATAGACCCGAAGGTATTTTTATCAATCGTCTTGGATTGGATAACAGGGATGGAATGGGAAATGCACAGCCTACAACAGACTTCATATTACCATTCCCGGGATTAAAGACCAGATCCTTGTTTACTGATACTTTTAATACCACAGATGAGGGAGAGTCATACTTTGCTAGAGTGAATTATACTATAGCCGATAGGTATTTATTCACCGGAACCATTAGAGCAGATAGCTCTAGTCGTTTTGGTTCAGGTAACGAAACCGGATATTTCCCTTCAGGAGCCTTTGCATGGAATATCCATGAAGAAGATTTTGCAGGAGAAAATTTATCTATTTTAAAAATTAGAGTTGGTGTAGGAATCACAGGTAACCAGGAAGGATTAGGATATGGTAATTTCGTGACCCGTAGAAGATATGCAGGTGGTGATATAATTGGTGACGGTGGTGATATTAACATACCCGGATTGGACAATGTCTCCTTTGCAGAGCCAGGTTTGAAATGGGAAGAGACCTTGCAATATAATATAGGTCTTGACTTTGGCTTTAACAATGATAAAGTTAGTGGTAGTTTGGATGTATATCGCAAAGAGACCAGTGATCTGTTATTTCAAACCACTTCTGCCCAACCGGCAGCACAGCCTTTCCAGTTTAGAAATTTACCGGGATCTCTGGTAGTGAACGAAGGAGTAGAATTTTCTTTTGCCTGGAACATATTCGATAAAGAAAATTTCTCATGGGAACTTAGCTTCAATGTCGCTTATAATGATAACCTTGTAAAAGAACTTTTAGGTGAATTTGATACTGGAACCATTCGTGGACAAGGACTTTCATTGGCTTTTGCACAAAAATTACAAGCAGGACAACCCTTGTTCTCATACTTCTTACGTAAGTTTGAAGGATTCGATCCCGTAACCGGGCAACCTATTCAAACAGACGTACAAGAATTTGTTGGTAAGACTGCCTTACCCGATGTTACCGGTGGTTTTTCAACATCGGCTCGAGTCGATAACTGGACATTTTCCCTTTATTTTGCCGGACAATTTGGACATTATATCTATAACAACACGACAAACGCTTTCTTTACCGCAGGTGCCTTTAGAGGTGGACGAAATGTTCCATTAGAGGTGCTTAATGCAGGTGAATCATTGGATGCTGCAGCAGAAGTATCTACAAGATTCCTCGAAAGTGGTGACTTTGTTAGACTACAAAATGCTTCGGTAACCTGGGCTTGGCCGTTGAAAGAAGATTCATTCTTCTCTTCTATGATACTTTCAATCACGGGACAGAATCTATTTGTAATTACAGACTATTCAGGACTTGATCCTGAAGTGAGCACAACACCAGGTGGAGGAGATCTATTGAATGGCTTGCCTACAGCAGGTATCGATTATACCTCCTTCCCAAGACCTAGAATTTATACTTTAGGATTAAATTTAAAATTTTAAAAAAAATGAAAATGAAAAGAACATTAATGAAAACTCTGAAGCCAATCTTTGCGATTGCGCTTCTGGCAATGATTTCTGTATCTTGTTTGACAGAAATTGTAGAATCCGATTCTATCATCACAGATGAAGAATTAGGGATATTTGACGGTGTAGGAGATGTTGAAGCATCTCTACGAAACCTGTATAATGGTATATATGGTATGTTGGGAGATCAGGCGAACTTCTTTGCTTTGAATGAAGTTTCTACTGATGAACAGCTTGTGCCTACAAGAGGTACCGACTGGGGAGATAATGGAATTTGGCGTACGCTTCATGCGCATACATGGAGTCCTACCCATTCATATATTCTGTCTACCTGGAATCAATTGAATCAAAATGTGTTCCGTGCATCAGAGATTATCGACCCTAAAAGTTCTGCAAGCTCACAAGAGGCAGCAGAAGCTAAATTTTTAAGAGCTTTCAATATGTATTTTGTGCTTGATTTTTGGGGACAAGTTCCCTTCCGTGAGCCTGGACAAGGATCTAATGTGGATCCTATAGTCATGTCTCCACAGGAGGCATATAACTTTATTCTTGATGATATAAGTGGAGCCATCGCCGGACTTACTGTCTCAGGACCTAGCGAAGGAAATGACAAAGCGAATAGAGCTGCGGCTAATTTCTTAAAGGCTAAAGTTGTTTTGAATTCATCTCGATACGGAGCGGCCGGGAATATGCAGGATGTTATAAACGCTGTTGATGCTATTGCAGCAGACGGCTACGGATTGCAAGCCGGATATTTTGAACTATTCCTTGCAGATGTTGACAACGAAACAATTTGGTTCGCTAGCACTTCCGTTGGAAATAGAATTTGGGCTGGATTACACTACAACCAAAATTCGCCTGACAATGTTGGTGGTGGTTGGAATGGATTTACCACTTTAGCTGAATTTTATGATAGCTTCGAAGGAAATCCGAACAGCAACAACGTTGGAGATGGACAAGAAGAAAGAAGAGGATGGGTGCCGGACGCTTCAAATGCTAATTCGGATAATATAGGTATTGGTTACGGTTTCTTGCACGGACAACAGTACGAAGAAGATGGAACTATACTGAAAGCCAGACCGGGAGACCCACTTATATTTACAAAAGAGTTGCCGGGACTCTCAGGGAATAATGAGAGATCAGGAATTCGTATTATTAAATACCATCCATCAGATAAGGATGGGGGTTCATTTAGATCTCATGAAATTGTATTTCGTTATGCAGATGCCCACCTAATGAAAGCAGAAGCTATGATGCGTTCCGGTGGTGATGCCACTGCAATGGTGAATGAATTAAGAACACTTCGTGGTGCTACCCCATTAGGAAACGTTGGAGAAGCACAAATGCTTGCAGAACGTGGCCGCGAATTGTATGTGGAAATGTGGAGACGAAATGATATGATACGTTTTGGGCAATTCACAAGAGACTGGGAATTTAAAGATCCAGCTTCTGTAGGTGATGAGACTAAAAATTTATATCCTATCCCAATTAACGCATTATTATCTAACCCTAACTTGGTTCAGAACGAAGGGTATTAATCTTTCGTATTTACAATGACATGCAGGTCGCCCATAACAGGCGACCTGTTTTTTTATGACTAATTTATTGCGGAGCTGTATTACATTTTCAATATTTGTATTACGATTAAAACTCGTCTAATTTCTTCAATACTGAACGTAAATAATTTACATATCATTCGTTTTCCCCGGCATTTTATTTATTGCTCGCTCCTTCTATTGATTTTTTCTTGTAATTCCGAAGAAAACAAAACAATACTTTTCGTTTCCAAAAAAGCCGATGAAACAGGTATCCATTTTCAAAACACGATTTCCTCTACCCCGGAATTGAACATCCTCAATTACATTTATTTCTATAATGGGTCCGGAGTAGCTGCAGCCGATTTTAACAACGATGGCCTCACCGACCTCTACTTTACTGCCAACCAAACCGAAGACAAACTCTATCTCAACCGGGGAAATTTAAAGTTTGAAGATATTACACAATCCGCCGGGATCAACAATGCCCAAAATTGGACTACCGGCGTGACTATAGTCGATATAAATGAGGATGGCCTTCCTGATATATATATATGTAAACTGGGTGCATACCATAACATATCCGGTAAAAATCTTCTGTATATCAATAATGGCCCCGATAAAAATGGCGTTCCTGCCTTTACAGAAAACGCAGCAGCTTTTAACCTGGATTTTATAGGTTTCTCTACACAAGCCTCCTTCTTTGATTATGACCTGGATGGAGATCTGGATTTATTTTTATTGAATCATTCCACCAATCCTAACCAAAATTATGGTAACGGAAACGTCAGAAACTTTCCAAATGCCGCATCCGGTGACAAACTTTTTGAAAATGTCAATGGTATTTTCGTAGACGTCTCGGAAGACGCAGGCATCTATCAAAGTAAAATTGGTTATGGATTAGGTGTATCTATAAGCGATTTGAACAATGATGGTTTTCCTGATATATATGTAGGTAATGACTTTTTTGAGAACGATTATCTGTATATGAATCAAGGGGACAAGACCTTCAAAGAAGTGATATCATCTAAAGCGAATCAAATCGGACATACCACCCATTATTCGATGGGAAACGATATAGCCGATATCAATAACGATGGCTATACCGATATCCTATCTCTGGACATGCTCCCGGAAGACCTAAAAACCTATAAAACCTCGGGAAGTGAATTTAATTATCAAATTTATCAAAACTACATCAACAATGGATACACCCATCAGTTTATGCAAAATTCACTTCAGTTAAATAAAGGCAATGGAAGCTTTAGTGAAACCGCATATATAAGCGGTATCGCTGCCACCGATTGGTCATGGAGTCCGCTAATTGCGGATTTTGATAATGACGGCCTTAACGATATCTATATTACCAATGGTATTTTAGGTGCTACCAACGACATGGATTTTATCAATTTTATAGCCAATGACAATATTCAGAAATCGCTTGGGCAGGGGATGCAGGAAAAGGATATGGCTTTCATCGATCAAATCCCGCAAAAGAAAACAACCAACTATTTTTTCAGAAATATAGGAAACAACCAATTTGCAGATGTGACAAATGAATGGGCTGATTTAAACCCGTCCTTCAGTAATGGTGCTGTTTATGTCGACCTGGATAATGACGGAGATCTCGATATCGTTACAAATAACGTAAATGAACCCGCCTTTGTCCTGGAGAACACTTCTAAATTAAATAATTATCTCACCATTAATTTCAAAGGGAATCCGCATAATCGATTTGGGATTGGAGCGAAAGCCATTCTCTACAAAGATTCCATTCAAATGACCAGGGAGAACTACATATCTCGTGGATATCTTTCCGCAATAGCTCCAATACTTCATTTTGGATTGGGTTCTATTTCAGAAATAGATTCGATCCAGATCATTTGGCCCGACAAAACTTTTGAAACACTTCATAACGTAAATGTAAACCAGGTATTGGAAGTACTCCAAAAAAATGCTGATGGGAATTACTACGAATCCTTCCCCGGGAAAACACACCAATATTTAATGAATGTAGCTCCCCTGTTCGATTTTAAACACCGTGACAACACTACCATCGAATTCAATCGCGACCCACTGATTCCTTTCGCCATAAGCAATGAAGGACCCAAGGTATCCGTAGGCGATATAAACAATGACGGGCTGGAAGATGTATTTATCGGGGGTGGGAAACGTCAGGCTTCCGGGCTATTCGTGCAACAAAAAGATGGAACCTTTGCACAGCAGCAACCCGAACTTTTTGAAAAAAATGCTCTTAATGAAGATACCGCCAGCATTTTTTTCGATGCCAATGGAGACGATTATCTGGATCTGATTGTTGTGAGCGGTGGAAATGAGTTCACACGAGGTAAAGCCATACTTCCAAGATTATACATCAATGAACAAGGCACCTTTGTTCGTGACACCCTAAATTTCTTAGGTAGTTATAGTAACGCTTCTCAGGTAAAAGCGGTAGACTTTGACCAAAATGGGACACTGGATATTTGTGTCACCACAGCCAATCTCCCTCAATTTAAAGGAGACAGGCCTGCACAATTATTCTTTAAAGGCGTAGGGGATGGAAATTTTCTTCAATTTTCTGAAAACGATGTGTCAGCATTCCTGTTTGGCGGTAGCTGTAACGATGTTATTTTCGCCGATGTCGATGGTGACGGTGTAGAAGAATTGATAACAGCAGGAGATTGGGCACCGATTTCGATTTACGCCAAAATCAAAGATGAGTTAGTTCTTCAATCTCACAATGGATTAGACGATACTCACGGCTGGTGGAACACTCTGGAAGCAGCCGATTTCGACAATGATGGAGATATAGACCTGGTGGCCGGAAATTGGGGCCTGAATTCTAGGTTGCAGGCCTCTCCCAAAGAACCCATGACATTGTATCGCCAGGATTTTGATAATAACGGGAAGGAAGAAACATTGGTGACTTTTTATTACCAAGGTGAAGAAACCCCTTTCGCATCCAAAGATGAATTGGTGAAGCAGTTACCCGGCATCAATAAAAAGTACTTGAGTTATAAGGATTTTGCCAACGCTTCCATCGAAGATATATTCGGTAAAGAAAAGCTACAAACCGCCCGCAAAAAACAGGTGTTTGAATTGGCAACCTGTTATTTTGAAAATGTGGGGCAAGGGATGTTTGAAAAACGAGTGTTACCCTTTGCTGCACAGATCTCAACGGTAAACGATATCTACGTGGAAGACTTCAACAACGATGGATTTTTAGACCTGCTTTTGGTAGGAAATAATTTTGAAATAAGTACTCAATTAAGTAGATTAGACGCATCGCACGGCGTACTTTTATTGAATGATACCTGCGGTAATTTTTTCCAACCAAAAGGCCAAAAATTTGATATTTCAGGAGCGGCTAGAAATATCGAAAAGTTGCATTATCAAGGTGATGATTACCTGATAATTACACGAAACAATGATCAACCAATTTTTTTAAAAATCAATTAATAAAGATCGATTAATGAATCTTCTTAAATACCTTTCCATCGTCACCATTTCTTTTTTACTTTTTAGTTGTGATTCTGAAAAGGAGGATGAAGCGTCAAAAGATGAATCCCTGACACTTTTTACCGAACTTTCAGCGACAGACACAGGCGTTCATTTCTTTAATGTGGTTAAAAACCAAAAAGACTTCAATATTTTTAAATACCGGAATTTTTACAACGGCGGAGGAGTTGCCATAGGTGATATCAACAACGATGGTTTGGCTGATATTTATTTCACGGCCAATATGGGTAAAAACAAACTCTATCTTAACCAAGGGGATTTTAAATTCAAAGATATATCTGAAAGTGCCGGTGTGGAAGGCAATAAACCATGGTCCACAGGTGTAAATATGGTGGATATCAATCATGATGGGTTGTTAGATATCTATGTGAGCAATGCAGGAAATATGGAAGGTGACAACCATAATAATGAGCTTTATATCAATAATGGCGATCTTACATTTACTGAGAAAGCCAAAGAATATGGATTAGCAAAGACCGGATTTTCAACCCACGCCTCCTTCTTCGATTATGACAAAGACGGTGATTTGGATGTCTACATCTTGAATAATAGCAACATCCCGGTAAGTACTCTGGGATTTGCACATCAACGTGAAGTTCGGGCGCAAAATTGGGATGTTCCTAAAATTTTTCGTGGCGTTGGCGATATGCTATTGCGAAATGACAATGGCAAATTTGTCGATGTAAGTGAAGAAGCCGGTATATATGGAAGCTTGATAGGATTTGGGCTGGGAGTGATGATAAGCGATGTGAATGGTGATCTATATCCCGACATCTATGTTTCGAACGATTTTTATGAGCGTGATTATCTGTATATCAATAATCAAGACGGTACCTTTTCCGAAGAAATTAAAAACTATGTATCGCATTTGAGTCTGTCGGCGATGGGAATAGATATGGCAGACATCAACAACGATGGATATGCAGATATTTACATAACAGATATGCTCCCCGAAGGGGATCAACGAGTGAAATCGGTGATGGAATTTGAAGGTTATAATGTATTTAAATTGAAACAAAGCAAGGATTTTTACCAACAATATATTCAGAATACACTTCAGCTTAATAACGGGAATGGATCCTTTTCTGAAATAGCCTACTATAGTGGCATATCTGCGACAGACTGGAGTTGGTCGGGATTACTATTCGACATGGACAATGACGGCTACCGTGATATCTTTATCACCAACGGAATAATGCATGATCTAACTGATCTGGATTTTGTGGATTTTTTCGCTAACGAAATTATTCAGAACATGGCATTGACCGGAAAAAAAGAAGCCATCGATTCCATCATCGCGAAAATGCCGGTACATCCATTGCCCAACTATGCCTATAGAAACAATGGCGACCTTACTTTTACCGATGAAGCCGCGAATTGGGGCTTGGGAATTCCCAGTTTTTCCAACGGGGCTGCCTATGGCGACCTCGACAATGATGGGGATTTGGATCTGGTGGTAAACAATGTGAATATGACTGCATTCGTGTATAAGAACAACACCAATGAACTCACCAATAATAATTACATCAAACTAAAATTTGAAGGCAGTGGGAAGAACAAATTCGCCATAGGAACTTCCGTCAAGATGTATTATGACGATCAGATCGTGTTTCAAGAATTGATCCCATCACGTGGTTTTCAATCTTCCATGGAATATGTGATGACCATTGGCTTGGGACGCGCTACGAGCCTTGATTCAATAAGAGTTATTTGGCCGGATGACCATACCGTAAAACTGGAAAAAATTGCGGTCAATCAAACTTTGATATTTAGACAGAGCGATGCGATAGATATTTATCGAATTCCGAAGAAAGAAAAAATAAAACCCTACCTACAAGAGCTTTCCAACAGTGGCTTGACGAAGCACGAGGAAAATAATTATAACGACTTTGATTATGAAGGACTGATTTCGATAATGATGTCTCAAGAAGGCCCGGCATTAGCGGTTGGCGATGTAAATGGAGATGGAAATGAGGACGTGTTTATGGGAGGAGCAAAAGGACAGCCCGGCACGCTCAATTTGCATAGCGGAAATGGTTTGCTTTCAACCGTGATAATTCCCGCTTTTGAAACCGATAAAGAGATGGAAGATACTGCAGCAGCTTTTTTTGATGCAGATTGCGACGGCGACCTGGATCTAATGGTGGGCTCCGGTGGAAACCAGGTAAACGCACCCATCGGAGAAGGCCTTCGTCTTTATATCAACAATGGAAAAGGAAGCTTTACAAGATCTTTTCTAAATTTACCACCTAGCAGTATTAACATTGCCGTTATTGCTCCCTACGATATGGACGGTGATGGCGATATAGACATCTTTATTGGTTCTCGTAGCATTATTGGTATTTACGGAGCAGATCCAGATCATATGTATCTCGAAAATCAGGGTGATGGGACGTTTAAAAATCTATATCGCGAAAAGGCTTTCGAAACCAAACAAAGTGGCATGATCACAGACGCGATATGGGTGAATTTGGATACTGATAACACAAAGGAACTCATCACGGTTTCTGACTGGGGGCCACCTCGCATCTATAGAAATGATGGTGGCAAACTATCGCTTCAAACTTCTTCTCTTGACTCATTGCATGGTTGGTGGAACGCTGTATACCCGGTAGATATTGACAAGGATGGAGATGTGGATTTTATATTTGGAAATCAGGGAGATAATATTCATTACAGACCTTCTAAAGAGGCTGTGATCAAAATTTGGGTGAACGATTTTGATAATAACGGCACTATTGAGCAAATTATGACACAAAACCTCAACGGTAAGGATATGCCTATCCATCAAAAATCGGAGATCGTATCACAAATGGTCTTTTTGAAAAAACAGAATTTAAAAGCTTCTGAATATGCCAGAAAGTCCATTCATGAGTTATTTTCTGAAGAAAATATTAAAGGCGCACGCATGAAACAGGTGACTACTTCAAAGACGGTTTTAGCCATCAATAACGGAGAGGGCAACTTTGAGATTATTACACTGCCACCTCGTTCACAGTTGTCTTGTGTTTACGGAATTACATGTACAGATGTAAATAACGATGGCCACCTCGACATTATAATGGGAGGCAATAATTTTGAGTTTAAGCCTCAATATTCACGCCTCGATGCCAACTATGGAAATGTTCTGCTCAATGATGGCAATCTTAATTTCGAGTGGTCAGATTATGATAAAAGCGGTTTCTTTATAAAAGAAGAGATCAAACATATTTTAAAATTCCACGACAGCAACGGAAACACCTTCGTGATAGTAGCTATAAACGATGAAAAACCAAAAGTTTTTGCGGTCAATGAATAAACTTTGGAGTTTATCACTGGTTTTTTTTGTTTTGAACAGCTGCAAAAACGAAGATCGGTTGTTCGAGCTATTGCCCGCTAAAAAATCCGGGATTTCATTTGAAAACACCCTCACCGAGAATGATGAACTCAACATTCTTGACTATCTCTATTTTTATAACGGTGGGGGTGTAGCAATGGGTGACATCAACAATGATGGATTACCCGATTTGTTCTTCTCTGCCAACCAAGAAACCAACAAACTTTATTTGAACAAAGGCGATCTTAAATTCGAAGATATTACCCAATCTGCTGGTGTGATGGGCAAAAGCTCCTGGAATACGGGTGCTGTAATGGGTGATATTAACGGAGATGGGTGGCTGGATATTTACGTAATAGCTGTAGTGGGTATTAACGGATTTGTAGGCCATAACGAGCTTTTCATCAATAACCAAGACAATACTTTTACTGAAATGTCCGGTGAATATGGCCTGGATTTTAAGTCCTATGGAACCACGGCTGTCTTTCTCGATTTCGATCTCGACGGGGATCTGGATATTTATCTGCTCAATCACGCCGTACATACACAGGAATCATTTGGAAGGGCTCAAATTCGCGAAGAAAGGAATGAAAAAACAGGGGATCGCTTGCTTCGAAATGATGATGGATACTTTACCGACATAAGTGAGATAGCAGGGATCTATGGTGGAATTAATGGCTATGGTTTAGGGGTTTCCGTAGCCGACTTTAATCAGGATGGCTACCCGGATATTTATGTGGGGAACGACTTTCATGAAGACGATTATTATTATATCAACAACGGCAACGGAACCTTTACAGAAAGCTTAAAACAATACTTTGGACATACTTCTCGTTTCTCCATGGGAAATGATGTGGCCGACATCAATAATGATGGACTGCCCGATATCATATCGCTCGATATGGCCCCAGAGGACGAAGTAGTTCTCAAGTCCAGTGAAGGAGACGATTCCTATCAAACCCTTAAAATGCGGACCGAACAGTTCGGTTATCATTACCAATATTCGCGCAATATGCTCTATATAAACAACGAGGATGCACCTTATACAGAAACAGCGATATTAAGTGGGGTTTCGGCCACAGATTGGAGTTGGAGCGCCCTTTTTGGCGATTATGACCAGGACGGAAAACAAGATCTGTTCGTTTCCAACGGAATCCCAAAACGACCTAATGATCTTGATTTTATACATTTTGTATCCAGTGATGAGATTCAGAAAAAGATGAATGATAATAAGCTGGTCGACCAACAGGCTTTGGAAATGATGCCAAGCGGAGAAATCAATAATTATATTTTTAAAGGAGACGGAAAAGCCGGTTTTGTCGACATGACCGCAAATTGGATACCAACGGAAAGGACAGTTTCCGGAGCTACTGCCATTGGCGACCTGGATGGCGACGGGGACCTGGATATAGTCATAAACAATATAAATGCCCCTGCCGGAATTTACATCAACCAAACGGATCAAAACGCTAATTATTTAAAAATTAAACTCGATTTTAAGGCAAAGAATCCCTTCGGAATAGGCACTAAAGTCTACGTGTATCATAACAATACTCTTCAGTTTAAAGAACTGTTCCCCACTCGAGGCTGGCAGGCATCCAGTGAGCCTATACTTCATTTTGGTTTTGGAACGGTTGCCCAAATTGATTCCATGAAGATCATATGGCCGGATCGTACTTTTCAGGTAATGCTGAATATAAAAACCAATCAATCACTAACTGTTTCTCCAAAAAATACCCTTCCCTATTCCTACGAACGAAAACCAACGAGGAAACTTTTCAGAAAAACTGTAGATAATTTAGGTATTACATACGTGCATAAAGAAGACAATCACACCGATTTCAACTACCAAAAGTTGATTCCTTATGAAGTGAGTGATCGTGGGCCGGCTGTTGCTGTGGGGGACTTAAATGGGGATGGAAAAGAAGATATATTCCTGGGAGGAGCGAGGAATCAAAAGGCTTCCGTTTATATTCAAAAGGATGGAGGATTTGAGTTAGTCGATTATCCTGTCATTTCCAATGATTCGGTATTTGAAGATGTTTCGGCTCAGATAAATGACTTTAACGAAGATGGAATTAATGATCTGTTTGTTGCTTCAGGTGGAACTATTATTTCGCCCTCAAGGAAAATCCTGGCCAATAGATTTTATGCGAATACCGATGCCGGATTTGAAGCGAACCTATATGAATCTTATCAAAACAGTTCTACCCTCAAAACATTCAAACAAAACGACTCATTAAGGACCGATTATTTTTTCGTTGGAAATTACACCTCGGTATTGGACTTTGGAAAACTTCCCAATTCCATCATACGCAGTTCGAATATCGATAACATTCTGGAACACCTTGGAATGATAACCGACGCAATTTGGGATGATTTCGACAATGATGGCCAAACAGACCTTATTGTGGTTGGTGAATGGATGTCGCCGAAATTCTTTAAAAATGAGGCGGGAACATTGACAGAAGTATCGGTATTGAATGATGCTATAACAGGGCTTTGGCAAACGATCATCCCCTTCGATATCGATCATGACGGCGATACCGATTACCTTTTAGGAAATTGGGGGATGAACAGTAAATTTAAGGCTTCCCCTGAAGCTCCTATGAAAATGTACTACGCAGATTTTGATGATAACGGCACCACCGAGACCATAATCGCTATTGAAAAAGAAGGAAAGTATTATCCGTTGCTGGGTTTGAACGAACTGTCGGAGCAGATGGTTTTTCTTCGGAAGAAATTTTCAAACTATAAAGATTTCGCGGGGAAAACCATAGAAGAAGTCATGGGTGTAGACCTCTTAGCTAATGCTACTGTTTTTGAAGTTAATACATTAAGCTCCGGCTTCTTGCGAAATACTGATAATACCTTTACTTTTGATGCGTTGCCGAACGAATTGCAGACCGCACCCATCAAGGCTTTTGTTACCTATGATTTTAACGGTGATGGTAAGCAAAGCGTGCTTGCTGGAGGTAATTATTTTGGTGTGATTCCATTCCATGGAAGATTCGATAGTTTTTCTGGAGCCATGATCAATTCTGAAGAAAGTATTACGCTTGGAAACCAACTGGGACTGGAAATGGAGCACAAATCAGTGAGACATTTAAAAATAATTCACCTGGAGAACAAACCTTATTTATTGGTCGTTTACAACAATGAGGCAGCACAGGTCTATGAAATGAACCCAAACAATTAATTGGTACCCAAATAAATGTTTTATGGTAAGTTCAATATGACCTATAAAACAATGATAGAAAAAATGAAATTACTGAATAAATACCCAATATTATTCGCACTTTTGATTCCGGTCTTACTCCTGAATTCCTGTGCCGAAAAAGAATCTATTCTGATCACATCAGACGATTACCATAATTCCGTCGATAAAATAACGCTAATTATGGTACATGATATCTTTTCACCTCCGGTGGCGAGCCGTATCTATGCGTACCCAAATATCGCCGCTTATGAAATAATCGTACAAAAAGACAGTGCCTATCGATCCCTTACCGGACAATTAGAAGGATTAACAGCTATCCCAAAAGCAGACGACCAGACAACGAATTTCGGATTGGCAGCCTTGATAGCACATATGGATGTGAGTAAATCACTCATATTTTCGGAAGAAAAAGTGGAATCCTATCGCGACAGTCTGTATCAAATTTGGAGCGCAAAAAACAAAACAGAGTTTGAAACCGCAAAAGCCTACGGACTCAAAGTGAGTGACCACATTAAAAACTGGTACGATGGCGACTTGTACAAACAAACCCGTACCATGCCCAAATTTACGATAGATACCGATGACCCCTCACGCTGGCAACCTACTCCTCCGGCCTATATGGATGGCATTGAACCGCACTGGAACAAAATCCGTTCTTTCGTATTGGATTCGGCGGCACAATTTAAGCCGCTGCCTCCTCCTCCATATTCCCTGGAAAAAGACAGTGATTTTTATAAAGAATTGTTAGAAGTTTATGAAATAAGTCAAAAAATTACCGAAGAAGGTGACTCTTCTGAAGAAGTTGTCATCGCACGGTTCTGGGATTGTAACCCGTACGTTTCGGTGACTCGTGGACATCTGATGTTTGCGACTAAAAAAATTACCCCCGGAGCCCATTGGATAGGGATTGTAAAGATAGCTTGCAAGAAATCGAACGCTGATTTCAATAAAACAGTTTTCGCCTATACTAAAACCTCTATTGGGATTTTCGATGCCTTCATCAGCTGTTGGGACGAGAAATACCGAAGTAATTTAATACGTCCTGAGACTTTAATTCATCAAAACATCGACGAAAACTGGAAACCTATTCTACAAACGCCTCCCTTCCCGGAATACTCAAGCGGGCATTCCGTAGTTTCAGGTTCAGCAGCAACGATTTTAACCCATATTTTTGGAGATGATTTTAGTTTTACAGACGACACAGAATTGGCATACGGGCTTCCTGTCCGTTTTTTTACCTCTTTTAATAAAGCTGCGCAAGAAGCTGCCATCAGCAGGATGTATGGTGGAATTCATTACCGTTTTGCAATTGAAATAGGACTCCGGCAAGGAATAGAGGTGGGCGAATTGGTTGTTGAAAAACTAGCTATGAATAAATAAGCATGAAGCGATTATTGAAGTGGATTTTCGGACTCTCAATAGTAATTATTGCCGTATGGTATTTTGGCATTAAAGAGGAGCATTATCAAGTTTCATTTACCACGGTTCAACCTCCCGGTCTGATCTACGATCATATTTCCGCTTGGAATTCCTATGCTACAAAAGACATTACTTCGATCTCTGTCACCTCGAAGATTCCGTTTTCAGAAATACGACAAAATGTACAAGTAGGCGATTCCCTGTTTTCATATCGTTGGAAAATCAGCAAAAAAGGAGATGGCAAAACTCGGGTGACAGCCTACGTTAGAGATGAGGTTAACGGATTCTCACAAAAACTTCGGGTCCCATTTGTCAAAAACTCATTTATAAAAAGAAGTGTGAACAACGTTCAAAATATTGTAAATGAATTGAAATTTAAAACCCAACAGTTCCGGGTTCATTCCGTTACTGACACGGTATTTTCAGGAGGATATTGTGTTTACATGGCTATAGAGTCCACCATGGGTAAAAAAGCAAAAAATATGCTTTCCAATATCGCCACTATTTTGAACTATATCAATAGCAACGATATCGAGCTTAAGGGCGATCCATTTTTGGAAGTGACTTCCTGGGACAAAATGGAGGAAACCATCAAATTCAATTTTTG